>JAOTYS010000737.1 GCA_029861795.1 Gammaproteobacteria bacterium
GCTCAGGTCGATAAGGCTCTAGCAGATCCACCGTCTCACCATCAAGAATTTCATTGGCGGCAAGACGTCCCACGATTGGCGCCAATGTGACTCCGCTGTGCATGACTGAAACGTACAAATTCTTTACAGAAGACGCGAAGCCGATTATCGGCATGTGGTCTTTAGGAAGTGGCCGCCAACCCACAGAGATCCGGTCCAGCTCAATATTCTCAAGGCCAAGTAAGCGCTCTGTTATGCGTTTGAGAATACGCCGAGCGAGCTCATTCGGATCAATGTCGACATCTCCGCCACCGAAGTCCTCGCCCGCTACGATACGTCCATCCGATTGCTGTTTCATATGAACGCCTGGCGATAGTACCAGACGGTTAATGATGGGTCTCACGGGTTTGGTGTGAATAAGAAGACCAGGGGAGTCAACAAGCGGTATGTCCACCCCCAACTCCGATGCCAGGGTTGGAGTGTCGACGCCGGCAGCGAGCACAACGTAGTCGGCCTCGAAATGACCTTGGCGGGTCAGCACACCACGGATATGGTTCGACTTAACATCAAAGCCCGTCACTGGGCTTTCACAAAACGTGCGTACTCCTATGTTTTCCGCCGCGGACAAAAGCACTTTGGTCGCGTGCACCGGGTCAACACTGCCTTCGAGTTCGGCGTACGCAGCTTGAGCAGGCGGATCCACCACGTGTGGCTCAAGCGCTTGAAATTCCTTTCGATCGATTAATCGAACCGAATATCCCCAGCGACGGTGTTCATTCACAAACTGGGTGATGTGTTCCGTCTCATCTTCCCACAGCAGGGAGCCACCCCAATTTATTTTTAGTGCACCGTCAAGCTCCCGCTGCAAGCGAGGATATTCCAGCATGCTCTGAAAACGAAGCTTGTAATACGGCTTGGGGTTGTCGTAGGAGGCGTTTATCCAGGCGAAGGATTTTGCTGTGGCTACAGAGGCGGGTTGATCGCGCTCTATAACCGTAACATCTGCATTGCGTCGCGCGAGGTGGTACGCAATGGATGCGCCTATGATACCCGCTCCAATAATTACAACACGCAAGATGGATACCTCTTGTAGGACAAGCCACGCAAAGCTGGTGGGTCACATCACTTCGGGGACGACGACAGGTACTCCTCGGCAGAAATGACTTTGGCATAGGGGGAGCTCAAGGCGGCCATAAAAGCCGCGTGCACATCCGCAGCCGCAACGGTTCTATCGTGAAACGTCAGGTCCCGGGTCGCGCAGGCGTCTTCCACCACGACACACTTAAAGCCGAGATCGAATGCAGCGCGGGTGGTTGCATCAATGCACATGTGGCTCATCGCCCCACAAATAACCAGCTCTTCTATATCATCAGCCTCTACCACTTGCGACAATGAAGTCTCGCGAAAGGCGCTGGGAAAGTGCTTTTGAATTAGCTTTTCCTCCTTGTCTGGTTTGACCAGCTCATTGATCTCAACGCCTTCGGTTTGGGGAATGAAAAACGTCGCGCCCTGGTGAGCCGATAGATGCTGCACGTGGTAGATGGGCGCGCTTGCATCTCGAAATGCATTGAGTATACGTGCTGATCGTTTGGCGGCTGCATCCATGGAGACGAGCTCCATTCTTCCACCAGGGAAATAGTCGTTTTGAATATCTACAAGCAATAGGCCGGTTTTCATCTGGAAATTTCCTCGTAGCTCTCGGGTGTCTCCCCACGGGTATCGAATTCATCGACCTTCGAGTCTAACCGATCCACGAATCCCGCATGATTGTTCCCCACATCGTCGAGTGGCGTCATTGTGTAGCATCTTTTCTTGCAACGATACCCATCGCTAGCATTGCCGCGACTAGGAGCGCACAGGTCGCGGTAAGTGAGGATGAGAGAAACTCGCCGGTCCGGTCATGGAGAGCGCCCGCAAACCCGGGACCGATGGTCTGACCCAAGCCAAATGCGGCCGTCATCAAGGCGAACACCCTCCGAGGAGCGTTTGGAGAAAGTTCGCGTGCGCCAACGAGTCCGAGTGCCGTGATTCCCATGAAGG
>JAOTYS010000228.1 GCA_029861795.1 Gammaproteobacteria bacterium
GAAGATCACCGGGCGCGCGTTCATTACTGGCTTCCACCACTTTGTGCTCGGTCCCGACGATCCACTGCCCGAAGGTTTCCGAATTGGACCGGCACCGCGTGAGATGGCAGCAAGCGGCGTATAAACGTAGTTTGTAAACACACTAGATTGCGCGCAACCAAGTATCCGAGAGGGTGTAACCCTGTGGAAACGGATCGGTGGGTGCGAGGCCGTGTTGTGAGATAAAAGAAATCCACGCCTGTCCTGCAACGCTAGTAATCACAGCCGGCTTATCATCGAGTGTGGTCGTGTCCTCAATCTCGCCGAAGAAATGCGATCCGATAATGGAGACATGATCAAATATCTGCCCGGGGCTGATTAGCCCTTTCGCATGCATTACAGCAAGCCTTGCGGATGTTCCGGTTCCGCAGGGAGAGCGATCCAAGCGACCTGGCTTTACCACTACGGCGTTACGCGCCGTCAGTTGCTCGCCGTCTTTGTGCAGTGGTCCCATGAATTCAGTCTGGGTGATGCCGCGGATCTCCGGATTTTCAGGATGCACAGTCTCGAGCTGATCGTCCGCCGCGGCTTTGATCTTCTCACCGAGTACGCATAGATCACGTGCCTCGTCCGGGGTAATCTCGAAACCTAACCCCTTAGCATCGGCTAAAGCATATGTCATCCCACCGTAGGCGACATCCACGCTGATAGTGCCTACCCCCTCGACTTCTATCGGGATATCGATGTGGTAGACGAAGGAGGGTACGTTTGTGAATTTGACTTGCGTGACCTTGCCGTCCCGGCATTGGCACACCACGTCAATAAGTCCGCCGGGCGCTTCGAGCGTGAGTCGGGTGACTGGTTCTTGCATCGCCAGCATACCGGTTTCGAGTAACACGGTAGCGACGCACATTGTGTTCGATCCCGACATTGGCGGGCATTCCTCCGCCTCGAGAATAATGTATCCCATCGCCGCTTTCGGGTTGTTTGATGGGAGCACAATATTGGCGCAATGAACCGCTGCGCCACGGGGTTCGAACAATAGAAGTTTGCGTAATCCATCGAGATTTGTCTCGAGGTAGCGCTTCTTGTCGAACATCGTGTCACCTGGAATATGGCCTACACCTCCGGTGACCACGTTGCCGACTTCGCCTTCTGCGTGGCAACCTACTACCGTTAATGTTCTTTTCCATTGCATTTTATTTTGACTCCGAGGTGGGTGAGATCGATCCTAACTCGATTGCGAGTCAATGCGGAATCGCTTCGCGCAGAGGTATGGTAACGTGGTTATCCGGTAAAGCATATTAAGAGTTGGCACGCACAATGTGTCAACGCTTGACAGACAACTGGCGGGTTGCAGTTGTTGACGGTGTCTGATAACAATGCTGTGCAGCTGCACTAAGTTGATTGACATCGATCACCTTGATGATTTCAATTATTAACTGACAATAACACTGTTCAGTGCGGGCGCATATCAGAATGAGGAGGAGCAAGTATGGACGTGGCTTTGCCCAAATGGAGTGAGACCATGGAAGATGCGGACATCGGAGAGTGGCTAGTTAAGGTGGGAGATCGGGTCACTAAAGGACAACCCCTGGCAAATATAGAGACCGAGAAGGCTACACTCGAATTGGAATCACCGGCCGCAGGCGTGGTCGAAGCAATACTGGCTGAGGTGGGACAGACTGTTATGGTGGGTGATGTTCTGGCACGGATCGTGACAGACTGATTCGCTGCCTTTGTGCACTTGGCAATCCTCGGGGGCCGCGGCCCCTAGTTCAACAGGCGCTCAACTTGCTGCGGCTAGTTTTCTCACCGCAGCGGCGATCGAATCCGCGCTCGGAATGACTACTTGTTCGAGTGGTTTTGCTGCGGGTATCGGCAGGTCGAGTGTGGTGTGACGTGAAAATTGCTTCAGTGCGGTTGGCCCCAAAGACTCGAATACACGAGTAATGACTTCTGCGGATAGTCCAAAGCTTTGGTAGTCTTCATCGACCACTAACAGTCGCCCGGTCTTGGCTGCGGATTCGCTAACCGTGTCTATATCAAGTGGTACGATGGAGCGCAGATCCACAACTTCCACATCGATGCCCTCCGCAGCTACTGTTTCCGCTGCGACCAGTGAGTGCTCGGCATGGGCGCTTATCGCTACGATCGTTACATCGCTACCGACCCGCGTGACGGCGGCTTTGCCAATGGGTACGGTATAACGCTCTTCGGGCACCGGTTGATTGTTGAGGAACGTCGCGGATCGTTTGTGCATTTGGCTCTTGTGCTCGATGTAAATGACCGGATTATCAGACTCTAACGCGGCGGCCATTAATCCCTTGTAGTCGTAAGGGTTCGAGGGCACAACGACGTGCATGCCCGGCAGATGCGCAAATGTTCCCCAAAGGCACTGCGAGTGCTGTGCCGCTGAGCCAATACAGCCCGCCGCTGTCTTCAACACCATCGGAATTTTGGTATTGCCCCCCGACATATAGGGAATTTTCGACATGGCATTGATAATCTGCTCGAAACAAGCGCCGATAAAATCCGCGAACATGATCTCCACTAACGGTCGATAGCCCGCCATTGCGAGTCCCACGCCCATTCCGGTAAATGCCATTTCTGATATTGGTGTGTCCCGCACACGCTTCTCACCGAATCGTTGTTGCAGCCCGCGGGAAGTGCCGAATACGCCACCAATCTGACCTACATCCTCGCCGAGCATAATGATCTTGTCGTCGCGCTCCATTTCTAGACCGATGGCTTCGGCAATGATTCGCGAGAGATTGATATTTCTGACGATGGGTTTATTCATGGCGTTACCCGACAAAACAGTACTTGCTGACTTCCATAGGGTCGGGCATAGGATCGGCGCGAACTTCGGCAAGGAGGCCTGACATTTCTTTTTTGGAGACGTCAATGATCTCGTCTAACTGTTGCTCCGTCGCCGCCTTGGCCTCGATAAGACGTTGCCGTGTGATTAACAATGGGTCGCTTTGTTGTTGCGCCTGCTCACGTTCATTCCGTGAGCGGTAGGAATCGTGATCACCTTCGTAATGACCCCTAAATCGGTAGCAGGTGGCCTCAAGAAGGGCAGGCCCTTTGCCGCCGCGCGCATGTTCAACAGCTTGAGCAAATGCGGTTGCGATTTGCTCGACGTCAGTGCCATCCACCTTTTGCCCCCACGCCGAGTAGGCGCTCGCTCGTTCAGCCAGTGTGGGCGTTGCCGAGACGTCTTCGATTCTCACCGATATGGCATAGATGTTGTTCTCGACGACCACCACCAAGGGCAGTTTCCACGCGCCGGCAATATTCATGCACTCGTGAAATGCTCCGGTGTTGGTGCCCCCATCGCCGGTGACGGCAACAGCGACATTTGGTTCGCCTTCAAACCAGAACGCATAGGCGTAACCAAGCGCTACGGGTATGGACGAACCTACTATACCTGTGGCCGAAAAGTTTCTTGCGGGATCGAAAGGATGCATGTGTCCCCCGCGTCCCTTGCATAATCCGGTTTCGCGTTCGTAGATCTCGGCGAGAAACGCTTTGAGCGGGACGCCTTTCGCGATACCGTGAAGATGGTTGCGATGCGTGCTGACAACGGCGTCTTCCGCACGCAGTGTGCCTATCATTCCAGCGCTGATGGCCTCTTGCCCGATGCCGGTATGTAACTCACCATGGATCTCACCCGTCGACACGCCCTCTAAACATGCCTCTTCGAAGTGACGCATAGTGACCATGGTTCTAAATTGGTCGATCAGGGTCATCTCAGACATTAGCTGTCCTCGTCCAGCTCTTCCATCTCAAAAAAAGAACCTGCGGGTTCACGATAGTATACGCTGCGTCCGTCTGAAAAATCGGTGACCTCACCAAGACGTACTGCGCCGAGATCTTCAACTATTGTTGCTGCGGCCTCGAGGTCATCGACATAAAAGGCGACATGTGCCATGCCCGGTCGAATAGGTTCGGGATCCGTCTCCCAATCATCTGCTTCGTTGGTATTGAACGCGACGAGCTCTAGCACATGGTTTGAGCATGGTGAGCGTAGCTGGGCGATATCGCAAGCGAGGCCGGAGACACCTGTCATCTGCTCGATCTGTTGCTGCATGCCGCGTTCTTCGAACTGCACCTCAAAGCCGAAGGCCTGCTGGTAAAAGTTTGCGGCCAGAGAGAGGTCCTTGACTGCAAGTGAGGTATGGTGCCAGTTTCTTACCGCGGTGTTGGTCATGTTACAAGCTCTGTGATGACTAGGGCGAAAACGGCTCGCTAGTATATCGGAATCGTCTGGCGGAGAATACGCGGCGAGCTTATGCGTTGGTTATCTCGACGACCGGATCAGTGAGAAACAACTCAACATAAACACAAAGCACAATGCGCGATTTTGAATTACCCGGGCGCTCGCCCGTGCATAGCACCGAGGCCATGGTTGCGACATCTAATCCGTTGGCCAGCTCTACAGCAATAGATATCTTGCGTAGAGGAGGTAATGCGATCGACGCCGCGGTTGCGGCAGCCGCAGTACTGGCCGTGGTGGAGCCTTATCAGACAGGCATCGGCGGTGATTGCTTTGTGTTGTTGGCGCCCAAGGGGGGGGCTGACTTAATCGCGTTCAATGGCTCCGGGCGTGCACCCGGGAAGGCTGAAATCGATTGGTATTTTGAGAATAACTTTAGAGAAGTCCCGATTGCCAGCGCCCATGCCGTGACCATTCCCGGGGCTGTGGATGCTTGGGCGCAACTGGTCCGCGATCACGGTCGCATGTCGTTGGGCGAACTGCTACAACCTGCGATCCGCTACGCTGAAGAAGGTTATCCAGTTCATTCTCGTGCGGCCTTCGATTGGACGGGCTGTGAGGGATTACTGAAACAAGACACCATCGCCACTGGGATTTTTTTGCCGAATGGCAAAGCGCCGAAGACGGGTGAGCGTTTTCGTCAGCCGCAGCTGGCACATACTCTGCGCTTAATCGCAACACAAGGACGTGAGGGGTTTTACCAGGGGCCAGTAGCGGAAGACATCGTGAATCACCTGCGAAGTCGTGGAGGCCATCACACGTTAGCAGATTTTGCTGAAGCGCGAGGCAATTACGTCCAACCTATAAGCACCAGTTATCGGGGTGTCGATGTGTACCAGTTGCCGCCGAATAATCAGGGAATAACGGCGCTAATCATGTTGAACATTCTCTCTACGTACTCTTTTGTCGACATGGATCCGGTGGGGGCACAACGATTGCACCTGGAAATCGAAGCCGGGCGACTCGCTTACCGCGATCGTGATGTCTATATAGGCGATTCAGTGGCGGCGGATGTCATCGATCAACTTTTATCGCAGGAGCATGCCGCTGAGCTCGCCTCCGAAATCGACCAGTCTCGGGCGGGGAGCCCGAGTACAGTGGATTCTGGCCATGGATCGGATACTGTGTATCTGTGTGTGGTCGACCAAGAGCGCAACGCGGTGAGTCTAATCAATTCAATCTTTCATTCTTTCGGCAGTGGTTTGGTCAGCCCGAATACCGGTGTCGTATTGCAGAACCGCGGCGCGGGCTTTCGCATTGAACCCGGCCATCCCAACTGTATTGCACCTGGCAAACGCCCACTGCATACCATAATGCCCGGTATGGCGCTGAAAGATGGTCGTGTGGTGATGCCGTTTGGCGTGATGGGGGGGCACTATCAGCCCTTTGGCAACGCGCACGTGTTGAGCAACATCCTCGATTTCGGTTGCGACCTACAGCAGGCGTTGGATATGCCGCGGGTTTTTTACGAAGCCGGTTGCGTCCAAGTCGAACGAGGTATTAGCGAGTCCACCCGTGACGGACTGGTTGCGCTAGGGTATCGTCTCGCTCGCCCTGACGAACCGTTGGGTGGGGGTCAAGCGATATGGATCGACTGGGAGTCAGGTGTATTGACCGGTGGTTCCGACTCGCGCATGGATGGCTGTGCTTTGGGGTACTGATTATTGTGCAAAGATATCAAGCGGCAGAAATGCCGAGACCAAGAAGTTCGGCAGGTTAACCGCCTCACTAACGCGCAAATCAACGGCGACACTACAAAGGGCATAGGCCTGCTCGGGTGTGAAACCACGTTCATCGGTCAAGTATTCGATCATATTGAGCAATGCGTTGCGCGCAGCCAAATTGAGATCCTCGGCGTGGTTGACACCGTCTTTGCGGCGACAAGATCCGGTGGTGGCGAAGAAGCGGACGGACTCTACAGACACTGGTGTGATGCTGTCAGCGGATGAGATGACACTGTCACGATAGAACTCGGGGTCTAAGATATCGCGCCTCTTGGTGTCACTTTTTATGATTTTGAACGAACAATGGAGCGTGGCGCCGGTCTCGATCGCGGTACAGCATTCGTTGTCGCCTTGGGCGAAATGTGCGTCCCCAGTCGAGAACAACGCGCCGGGAACAAACACAGGGAGTCGTAAAGTGGTGCCGGCGGTGAGTTGCTTCACATCGATATTGCCTCCGAACTCGCGCGGCGGCAGTGATTTGAGTGCGACTCTAGCAATCGTCGGATCTTGCGGTATTGCGTCTTCCGCACCCGGCAGTGCCACAAAGGCACCGCGTGCCGCAAGGTCGGCCTCACGCTCGGATATCGCCCGCATCAGATCATGGGATGGTGCGACCCCCATGACGCCCATAAATGGCGCGCCCGGCACACGCACTCCCGGTAAATCGGGCGAGACTGCATGACCATCGACAATCTTCCAGCGGATTAAATAATCGTTGGTGAATATGTCGCGTAGAAATCCATACTTCGGTCCCTGCACGGTAAAACCGAACCCTTGTGGTTCAACATGCAGCACGTTGACCTCGAGAAGATCGCCGGGTTCGGCCCCATTTATGTAGACCGGGCCGGTCATCGGATGTACCCGCGCAAGACTAACCCGTGAGAGCTCATTGTTGCTGGTGTCCTGAGCAATCTGACCATCGAAGGCGTCGCGTGTCTCCAGCGCCACTATCTCATCTTCATTGACACGGAGAATAGGTGCTATGTCGGGATGCCACCGATTGTGACCGGTGGATGGTTCGAATTGTAGGGATCTTGTGCGATCTATACGGATGTAGTGATCGGCGTGGATGGACATTCCAATTGGCTGATTGTAAGAGGTGGATAAGTGGGTCGAATTCTACACCACCCGATTACACTCCAGCGTCTTTCTGAAAGTCTGAGTTGAGACGAGTGAACGACTGTGGCGCTTGCCCGCACTGCTGATACACTAGCGACCCCGACGGCACTAGAGATGATTCATAACACAAGACAACAGCGGTGACTGAGCACTCATTGTTAAAGGATAAACTGGTGTTGGTGACCGGCGCCGGTGGTGCGATAGGCGCTGCCGTTTGCAAAGCCTTCCAGGACCACGGGGCGCAATGCATCGGCGTGGATGCTAGCGTGGACGAATCCGTGAGTCATTGCGACATCACCGATGAAACGTCAGTTCGTAACGCATTCGAGACTGTGCAACAGCACGGCAAGCTAACTGACGTGGTGCACGCCGCAGGGGTTGTGTCCGTAGGGGCTGTAGCAGAT
>JAOTYS010000738.1 GCA_029861795.1 Gammaproteobacteria bacterium
ATCCTTTTGCCGCTGTCATCGGTTCTAGAAACAGACCGAACACCGAGCGCACACCAAAACCGACTAGAGCAATCAGACATCCACCGACTAATATGATGAGCGGTGTACGCCAAGCAGATTTTCTGGATTCAACGGAATTTGCGATGGACATAGGTTCTTTTCGCAAGCGCAAACGAGTTGCCGTATTGTTTCTGTCTCGGAGCTTCTTGTTAATAGGGAAATTCAGCGACGGTGCGGTGGTATATCCTTAAGTCTGGACGCAAACTCGAGTTGTGACGCGGGTTCTATACTCCGAATCACGCGTTTCGTGGATGCGGGATAAGTACCTATGTAGTTATCGCCGCGGTGATTCAAGCTGGGACGTATGGGTCTGAGGGTAAAGCCGCCACCACAATTTGGACACACATTCAACAGAATTTTCTCCACACAATCGCTGCAAAAGGTGCACTCAAAGGAACAGATTCTTGCGTCGGTTGAATTGGGTGGAAGGTCTTTGTCGCAACACTCGCAGTTCGGTCTGAGCTCTAACATTGTGGTCTCGTCTTCTTCTTCCTCATCGAGCATTCTCAAATCCATGCAACGCTGCCGCCAGGTTGGCGCCGAGATAATCGGATACATAGCCGCCTTCCTGCACCAGCACGGTAGCAAGCATAAGATCACCGATGGCCGCGCCGATGCGGTTGAAGCCGTCCGTAGAGATACGAAAGAAGGGATGGTGGCCATCGTGTTCTGAAGCGTCTAGCCCCAACGCGACGACTAACACGTCGGGTGCGAATGTTTGCACAGTTTCCAGTGTTTCTTTGAGACGTCCTAAAAAAGCATCGCCACCGGTGCCTTCTGGCATCGGGATGTTCATATTGAATCCTCGACCCGCGGCGTCACCGGTCTCACTCTCGTATCCAGTAAAAAATGGATAGTAAACGCTGGGATCGCCATGCAATGAGATTGTTAGTACATCGTCGCGACGATAAAAGATCTGCTGGGTGCCATTGCCATGATGCACGTCGACATCGACGATGGTGATCTTGGTTGCACCTCGATCGCGACAATATTGCACCACGATGGCGGTGTTATTGAGAAAACAAAATCCGCCGGCCATATCTGCGAAAGCGTGGTGTCCAGGCGGTCGGCATAGGGCATAGGCGTAACCACCCTGCCTTTCATCCATGACAATCTTTGCGGCGCTGAGCGCTGTGTCCGCTGAAGCTTGCACCGCCTCCCAAGTGCCGGGGCCAATGGGACATGCAGTGTCCGCCTAATAATAGCCTGCCAATCCCACGACGGCCTTGGGCCTAGTATCCATGTTGCGGCCCGGATGAACGTTGGGAATTATCTCTGGGGCGTAGTCAGGTAGCTCACTCCACATACGCCATGCGTTGGCCAGGAAGTGTAAATAATCTTGATCGTGGACACGACCTACCGGTTCAAGTCCGAAGGTCTCTGGGTTCGCGATTTTGTGGCCAGCTGACTTGGTCGCAGACAGTAATATCTCGGCACGCTTGGGTATCTCCGGACAAGGCTTAAGTTGACCGCGACTGATGAATGTCTTCGGTTGATGCATTAGATGCTTATCTGAGAAGAATATCTGCATTGGTGATCGACTCTAGGACAACTGAATCATTCGCTACAGTATCTCACAATACGCGATCCGCCAGGATCGTTGATGGGCGGCCTTCGTCAGGAGTCAATGTCGCAGCAGGATGCTGCTCCTACCAGCAACCTGGTGAGATGTAGGAGCACCTTCCAGGTGCGACGACCAAGCGTTCGTCTAAAGGCGAACATGCGATGGCTTTGAAACCCGATCGTATCCGTTGTTGGTCGGTGCGTTTTTAGGCGTACATGCTCAAGTTACGTTCGCCTAAAGGTGAAAACCTACGATGGCTTTGAAATCTGATCGTATCCGTTGTTGGTCGGTGCGTTTTTACGCGCACATGCTCAAGTTGCATTCGTCTAAAGGCGAACATGCGATGGCTTTGAAACCCGATCGTATCCGTTGTTGGTCGGTGCGTTTTTACG
>JAOTYS010000739.1 GCA_029861795.1 Gammaproteobacteria bacterium
CCAAGGCGGTCAGCGTGTTGGTGTGCGATGACGACGAGGACATGCTCGCGTTGGTCGAATACTATCTTCATCGTGCAGGCTACGGCATTGTCATAGCGACAAATGGTATCGACGCAGTAGCGAAAACTGTTGCGTATGAACCGGACATAGTGCTTATGGACTGCAACCTGCCCGGGCTTAGCGGCATAGAGGCGGTGACTAAATTGCGTCAAGGCGGGTATGAGAAGCCAGTTATTGCGCTAACCGCGTCAAAATTATCCGAAGAAGACCAACAGCGATTCACGATGTGTTTTCGTAAGCCGGCGCCCATGCAAAAACTCCTGGCCGAGATCAAGGCGCTAACGCACTAAATACGTGTCGTACTTCAACGCCAGCAACGTAACTTTGTCGCAGAGATGCTCGCACATATCTCTATCGACCCGGTCTTACATGATTCGCCAGCGCGGATCGGGTGAGCGACTGAATGGCTGCTTTACCCCTCGAACCGGACGATCGTAGTTCCACTCTCAATCGTCACAACTGAATACTGGGAGATACCGAATCACCGACTTATCAATACAGGACTTTCATCTGTATTTCTCCTGAGTCTTGGATTATCGGGTCGCAAATTTAACAGTGCAATCGAGGAGTTTTTCCGATGAACTTTCTGTCAAAGTACAACGACCACACATACGCTTTGCTACGAATCGTTTCTGGCGCAATTTTCACATTTCATGGCGTGCAGAAGATTTTTGGTGTTATGGCGGAATTCCAACCCGAAATTGGCACGCAACTATGGATTGGAGGCATGATTGAGTTGATATGCGGCGTTCTGATTGCGATCGGTTTTCAGGCACGCTGGGCGGCATTTCTCTCCAGTGGCACCATGGCGGTTGCCTACGTTCAGTATCATTGGAATTTTCAATTTGGTCCGGAGTTTTTTCCCGCTATCAACGGCGGCGATGCCGCTATTCTCTACAGCCTGGTTTTCTTGCACATTGCGTGCCGCGGTGCGGGCATATGGTCTCTGGATAAGAACGAATAACCGACTCCACCGACCAAAATCAGTGTCCGCTTATTGGCGGGCACCTATGATTACAGAACTTGGCCGAACCGGACACCAGGAACCAATAGGGTAGTTGTTTTTCTCCGCTGGCCAGCGGAGCTTACGCCGTATTGCCACCATCAATGGGAATCGCAGCTCCGGTGATCTGCGCCGCAGCATCAGAGGCGAGAAACAGGGCCAGGGCGGCGACTTCATTTGCGGCTGTGACCCTGCCGGTCGGGCTGCTCCTTGCGGATTCGAGCACAGCCTCGTCTGCATCAAGTCCGCGAACCGCTCCCGCTGCGTAGAGCATCGGTGTTTCAACATCTCCCGGACATATCGCGTTGACCCGAATTCCTTCGTGGGCGTGATCAAGTGCCATTGCCCTGGTCATCAATACAATGCCGCCCTTGCTGGCGCAATAAGCAACTGCTCTGTTGCCGCCAGCGAGACCCCAATCAGAAGCAATATTCAAGATGCTGCCTTTAGTGCCGCGCAGGTGCGGTACTGCCTCGCGACTTAAATAGAACGGCGCATTCAGGTTGACCGCCATTGTTTGCAGCCAAACATCATCAGTCGTGTGTTCTGCATCTGCAGAATGGTAAATACCGGCATTGTTGACCAGCAGGTCAAGCCGCCCAAACTGGTTCACACACGAAGAGACCAGGTCGACACACGAATCCACAGATGTAATGTCTCCAACCCAGGTATGTACGTTGGCGCATTGGGTGCGAAGTTCCTCGGTGCGTGTTGTGTCCCGCCCTGCTGCCATGACTGAATAACCTGCTGCCGCAAGACTCAATACAATCGCTCTGCCGATTCCCGAACTGGCCCCTGTTACCAATGCAACCTTCTGCGCCATGTTGATCCTCTAAATCTATAAACTTCAAAAACGTCCGAAATGTGAACTCCGCGTATCTAGTATTTACCCGGAACCAGCATAATTAAGACGGAGTCAAAAGCTGTCATAATATTCGCGAGTACGCAATA
>JAOTYS010000471.1 GCA_029861795.1 Gammaproteobacteria bacterium
AAGCGCTCCAAATGAAGCAAGATATTCCCGAGTTTCGGGCCGGCGATACCGTCGAGGTCCAGGTCCGAGTCAAAGAAGGCACTCGGGAAAGGCTACAGGCGTTTGAAGGCGTTGTAATTGCAAAAAAGAATCGCGGTTTGAACTCCTCATTCACTGTGAGGAAAGTATCCTACGGGGAGGGTGTGGAGAGAGTGTTTCAAACCCACAGCCCATTACTTGCCGCCATTAAAGTGAAACGCCGCGGCGACGTGAAGCGTGCCAAGCTCTATTATCTCCGCAACAGGACCGGCAAGGCGGCGCGCATTAAGGAGAAAGTCTAGCGGACCTGGTATCGACGGTACTGTTATACCCTTGTCGTGATCGAGCCTGAACCAGGCACAGTCGTTTGGCGCAATCCGCCGGGGCGAGCTGTTATGATCGTCGGCCAATGGGTGACGACACCAATCAGGCAATCACTGAACGATTTCTAGACTCTCTTTGGCTGGAGTCGGGACTCAGCGATAACACCCTCGCTTCATATCGTTCAGACCTTCAAGGTTTCTCAAGGTGGCTGACGCTTCAAGGTGCGACCCTTGAGAGCGCTAGTCGCGCTCACATCATGGGTTGTCTCGCGCAGCGATACCACGCGGGGCTGAAAGCCCGCAGCACCGCCCGGTTGCTCTCCACGCTGAGAAGGTTTTATCGCTACTTGTCACGCGAAGGTATCATCGCCACCGATCCTACCGTGGACGTCGACATGCCCAAGTTGGATCAGCCGCTGCCAAAGGGACTATCTGAGGAGCAAGTCGAGTGCTTACTGGCACAACCCGAGACTGCAACCCCGATCGGCCTGCGAGACCGTGCCATGTTAGAGGTTTTGTACGCAACTGGCCTACGAGTATCCGAGCTGGTTGGATTGACGGTGTCACAGGCTAATCTCAGCGGTGGTGTGGTTCGAGTGACCGGCAAGGGCGGGCGCGATCGAGTAGTGCCATTGGGTGAGGAGTCGTTACAGTGGACCAATCTGTATCTGGAACAAGCCAGACAGCAGTTGTTGCGCGGCCGCAGTTGTGATGCGCTATTTGTCACCGCGCGTGGCGCTGGGATGACGCGGCAGGCGTTCTGGCACATGATCAAACGCCGAGCGCTGTCGGCTGGCATCCATAGCGTGCTATCGCCACACACACTTAGACATTCTTTTGCCACTCACTTGCTCAATCATGGCGCAGACCTACGTACGGTTCAGATGCTACTAGGTCATGCTGATCTGTCCACCACGCAGATTTACACCCATGTTTCTCGAGAGCGCCTGAAAGGGTTGCACGCTCGCCACCACCCGCGCGGTTGAGGAGTGATCTTTGTTCAACCTTTTTATTTTTTTATTCCTTTAAACTGTGTCAACATGGTTTTGTCGAGAAGCAAAAAATGGGTCCGAGAAGCAAAAAAGGGGTCGGTGTCGATTTGGTCAGCAAAAAAGGGGTCGGTGTCGATTTTACAGTGCAGTGATGTAGTCTATAGCAGGATTTCTGAACTGAGGCATAAGGAGGTGCTGCTGCCACGCAAGCCACGTCATTATTTGCCGGGTGTTCCGGCCCATGTCATCCAGCGCGGAAACAATCGCCGGGTCTGCCTCCTCGACCAGGCAGACTACCGAACCTATTTAGACTATCTGGGTGAGGCGGCGTTACGACTCGGTTGTCGGATACATGCCCATGTGTTGATGACCAATCACGTGCACCTAAACTAACCTCACCAACAAAAATCGACACCGACCCCTTTTTATTTAACTGTCCGTCAAACCCAGTGCAGTTCACACCGACCCCTTTTTATTCTTATTCGCCGAACGTAAGTTCTTGATTAGGTTGGCGCTCCCTAGGGGGTTCGAACCCCTGTTACCGGCGTGAGAGGCCGGCGTCCTAACCACTAGACGAAGGGAGCGAAATGCATGCAATGCTCGGCGCGGGCTGCGGCGCGGTGGTATTATACGCACGCATATGAAGGGCACAAAAGGCGTCGTTAAGGGAGGCTAGCACAGGAAGTGGGGACCAATACGCAACCACTCATCATTCCTCAATCACAACATTCCATTTCAGTATCCAGCATCAATCCTAACGCGCTGGAGGTGCTAGATCGGATCAGGCAGGCCGGGTTCGATAGTTACCTGGTTGGAGGTTGTGTCAGAGATCTACTGTTGGACCTGCATCCCAAGGATTTCGATGTGGCCACCAATGCGCGGCCCGAACAGGTGCGGCGGTTATTTCGACGGGCCCGTGTGATCGGGCGGCGCTTCAAGTTGATCCATGTCCGGTTTGGCTGGGAAGTGATCGAGGTCGCGACATTTCGCGCCAGCCCGAGTGACGCGTCGCAGCAGGTCGCCGAAGAGTCGCGAGGGCCGCTGGTCGACAGCCGAATACTCAGCGATAACGTCTACGGTTCTCGCGAGGAAGATGCGCGCCGGAGAGATTTTACGGTCAATGCACTGTATTACGACGCTCGAGACGGAAGTGTAATTGATGACATGGGAGGCGTTGCAGATATCCAGAAACGTCTGTTGCGCATTATTGGGGAGCCCGAAAGTCGTTATCGTGAGGATCCTGTGCGGATGCTGCGTGCAGTCCGCCTCTCGACAAAGCTGGGTTTTGAGGTTGAGGCGAACACTGCGGAACCGATTTCGCGCTTGGCGCCATTGCTTGATCACGTACCCCCTGCGCGAATGTTTGATGAGTTCCTTAAGTTGTTTCACGGCGGGTGTGCGTTGCGCACTTATCAAATGTTGGTTCGGTATGGATTGTTTCAACATTTGTGCCCATTGCTTACGGGGGGCGACACCCCAGGTCAGGCTTGTACTCTATTCGAGAAAGTGCTGGTCAATACTGATGCTAGAGTAAGTTCGGATAAACCCGTGATAGCAGCATTCCTATTCGCCGGCCTGTTGTGGGAACCCCTGCAGCAGCGCTTGCGGCAGGGTGTCGCGGGTGAGGCAAACCGCTTGCAGGCATTGCAACATGCAGCTATTGAAGTGATCGGGCTGCAATCGCAGCGCATTACTATTCCACGGCGTGTGGTGCTCGCAATTAGGGATATCTGGGAGATGCAAGTATCCCTAGAGCGAAGAAACAAGAAGTGGGTTGAGAGGGTCTTGGAGCACAGGCGTTTTCGCGCGGCCTATGATTTTCTGTTGTTACGCGGTGAGACGGGGGAGGTAACTCAAGAACTATGTGACTGGTGGACGCGTTTGCAAGAGGTTGATGAGCGTGACCGGCGCGCGATGATCCGCTCAGTGCCGCGCGCCCATGTCAGCAAAAAACAGACCAGGCCGCGTAGGCGGCGCCAGACTCAGCAAGTGACGTGAGTGTTACCGCTTACGTAGGTTTGGGTAGTAATCAGAATAATCCAGTTAATATGCTGATCACCGCGATCAACGACCTGGATCGGTTGGAGCGCACTCGGGTGATATCTCGATCTTCGTTTTATCGAACAGCTCCGTTGGAGTATTTGGATCAGCCGGACTTTGTAAATGCGGTGTGCGGCCTAACTACCGCGCTTTCGGCCGCCGAACTGCTGCGGGGTCTGTTGAAACTGGAGGCGTCTCAGGGCCGCGTTAGGGGATCGATTAGCAAAGGACCGAGGACCCTGGACTTAGATTTATTGCTCTTTGGGGAAGAGATCATCTCAGAGCAGGGTTTAATGGTGCCCCACCCAAAAATGGCAGAAAGACGATTTGTGTTGGAACCGCTTGTCGAGATCGAACCGGGACTGTATCTACCAGGGCTAGCAAGTGTCGCCAAATTACTCAGCGTATGTCCGCATCAACGCGTCGAT
>JAOTYS010000487.1 GCA_029861795.1 Gammaproteobacteria bacterium
ATGAAAAAAGGATTCCGTAGGATTCATGGCGCAATACTTTGAGATTCATCCAGAGAACCCGCAATTGCGGTTGATCCGACAGGCGGTGGAAATTGTGCGTAGCGGTGGCGTAATTGTTTACCCGACTGATTCCAGCTATGCCTTGGGGTGTCATATCGGAGACAAACACGCAATAGATAGAATACGCCAGATCCGTCGCCTGGATGAGGACCACAACTTTACGTTGGTCTGTCGTGATATATCGGAGGTCAGCGCCTTTGTGAAGATCGAGAACGACACATATCGGCTGCTTAAGGCCTACACCCCCGGCCCCTACACTTTCCTGCTTGCTGCGACCCGCGAGGTGCCGCGTCGCTTGCAGCATCAAAAAAGAAAGACCATTGGGTTGCGTCTGCCTGACCATACTGTTGCCAGGGCCTTGCTGGGCGAACTGGGCGAGCCCCTGATGAGCTCCACCCTCTGGTTGCCGCAGGATCAGCATCCCCAAAGTGATCCTAGGGAAATCCGCGCCGCGTTGGAGCACCAAGTAGAGTTGGTGATCGATGGTGGCCCTTGCGGCCTCGAGCCGACCACAGTGGTCGATCTGGTAGATGGTGTGCCTGTTGTGGTCCGTCGCGGGAAAGGCGATGTGGGGCCTTTTGAAAGCTAAAGCCATGCGACCGCCCCTTGCACCGGTGGATGATTTCGGTACAGTTGCGGTCTGGGCTCCACGACATTACCCATGCACAATAGACCAAAGCTCGACCGCCGACCCTCAAGTCGCGTAAAACTCATCTGATTCTTATGGCGGTTACAGGTCACCCACCGCGTGTGTTGTCCGGCATGCGACCTACCGGACGGCTACATCTTGGCCATCTTCACGGAGTGCTCAACAACTGGGTTCAGCTTCAGCATGAGTACGAAAGTTTCTTCTTTGTGGCGGACTGGCATGCGCTCACTACCCATTATGAAGACCCTGGTGACCTGGACGAAAATGTGTGGGATATGGTGGTCGACTGGTTGGCGGCTGGAGTTGATCCAGGTCGCGCCACGCTGTTTATCCAGTCTCGGGTGCCAGAGCACGCAGAGCTTGCCCTATTGCTCTCTATGATTACTCCGCTTAGTTGGTTAGAGCGCGTCCCCAGTTACAAGGACCAGCAGGAGAAACTAAAGGATCGAGAGCTGGCAACACACGGGTTCCTTGGGTATCCGGTGTTACAGAGCGCGGATATTCTGATCTATCAGGCCTCTTATGTCCCAGTAGGGGAAGATCAGGTTCCTCACGTCGAGCTCACCCGCGAGATCGCGCGCAGATTCAATTATTTGTTCGGGCGTGATCCCGGTTATGTGGAAAAGGCGGAGGCAGCGATCAAAAAATTGGGAAGGAAGGCGGCAAATACATACCGTGAGCATCGCCACGCTTATCTCGAGAGGGGTGATCAGGCGAGCCTTGCGGCTGCCCAGGCCTTGCTGGACGGCCTGCAGAATATTCCATTGAGCGATAAGGAGCGGTTGTTCGGGTACCTTGAAGGAGGGGGGAGGCTAATTCTGCGAGAACCCGAGCCGTTGTTGACAGAAGCGTCTAAAGTAGCGGGGTTGGACGGTCAAAAAATGTCCAAATCTTATAACAACACCATCGCATTACGAGACGACCCAAAGCGTGTGGAAAAGGGCTTGCGCGCTATGCCCACCGATCCGGCACGGAAACGACGAAACGACCCGGGCGATCCCGAAAAATGTCCGGTGTGGTCACTGCACCAGGTATATTCGGATGCCGACACCAAGCAGTGGGTACAGTCGGGTTGCCGCAGCGCGGGAATCGGTTGCCTGGACTGCAAGCAACCTTTAATTGATGCGATCCTGGCGGAGCAAAAAACGTTGCGGGACAGAGCCGAGGAGTACATCGAGGATTCAACTCTAGTGCGCAATATCATCGCCGACGGGTGCGAGCGCGCACGCAGCGTTGCCGAAGAAACCCTAGAAGAAATCAGGCGATGCGTAGGCTTAGATTATTATTGAGCCCTATGGTTCTCTATACATTAGTGATTCAAAGCTAGACGATGGAGCTGGTTGATTCACCGCAAGCGGTTGTTCGGGGAGAGCCATTGCAACAATGGCCGACCGATCTGTATATCCCACCCGACGCGTTGGAAGTCATTCTGGAGGAGTTTCAGGGTCCACTGGATTTGCTGCTTTATCTTATTAGAAAGCAGAACTTGGACATCTTAAACATTCCAGTGGCGGAGATTACGCAACAGTACATGGAGTATGTCGAGCTCATGCGTCGTATGCGATTGGACTTGGCGGCAGAGTATCTGGTCATGGCCGCGATGCTGGCTGAGATTAAATCGAGGATGTTATTGCCAAGAGACGAAGAAGACGAGGATGAGGAGGATCCGCGCGCCGCATTGGTTAGGAGATTGCAGGAGTACGAACGGTTCCGTGAGACAGCTCTGCAGATCGACCAGTTGCCGCGAGTCGGTCGAGAGATCTATTTAGCATATGCTGGGTTCGAAGATACCGAGCCGGTACGAGTGCAACCGCAAGTGGATCTGACTCAACTCGCTGACGCATTTCACCGCGCAGTGGAGAACCTGGAACGAAATCGCCATTTAATGGTGAGTCGGGAAGTGCTTTCAGTACGTGAGCGCATGGCATCGATTTTGGATAAAATTAAGGTGACCACGTTTACGCGGTTTGAAGAATTCTTCGATATCGGGGAGGGACGAATGGGTCTTGTGGTGACGTTCATCGCAATTCTTGAATTGTTGAAGGACGGTGTAGTCGTGGTGGTTCAGAACGAAGCGTTTGCTCCGATTCACCTTAAGGCGAGCGCATAATGGCAGCAGACGATATCGAACTCAAGAGTATTATTGAGGCTCTGCTATTGGCCTCCGAACAGCCGTTGTCCGTACAAAAAATTTTGTCGCTATTTCCGGACGATGCTCAACCATCGCGAGACGATGTGATGGGCGCCATCGAGCAGCTGAGCGAGGATTGTGACGGCCACGGAATAGAACTCAAACGGGTGGGGGCAGGGTATCGTTTTCAGTCTAGGCAAAAATATGCGCCATGGCTGCGCAAGCTGTCGGAGATGCGTCCTCCGCGTTATTCTCGCGCATTGTTGGAAACCCTTGCGATCATCGCCTATCGCCAACCAGTCACCCGAGGCGATATTGAAGAGATTCGCGGTGTGTCGGTGAGTTCTGAGACCATCCGGACGTTGCTGGATCGAGAGTGGATTCGACAGCTCGGGCACCGCGACGTCCCAGGTAGACCTGCGCTATATGGCACTACAAAGACTTTCCTGGATTATTTCGATCTTAAGAGTCTCACTGAGCTGCCCATGCTGCCGGAAAGACGCGACACCATGGTTATTGCCCAGGAACTTAATCTGACCTTGCCTTTGGAAGAAACTGAGGAAGTGGCCTCCGATCAGGGTGACGACGAAGCAGCGTTGATTCCCGCGGCACCATCACTCGACCAGCCTGAGCTTGCGGCGCCGGCACCATCAGCGGATATGACTGAGGTCGCGTCGGTTGCCGAACTGGGTTTGGAGGAGGTCGAAACAAAAGACGCACGCGATACGCTGGTGGCCGCACATGCGGGGCCCAGTATCGCGACCGGTGACTGAAAAACTGCACAAGGCGCTGGCGCGAGCAGGGATTGGTTCGCGACGCGAGATCGAGCGTT
>JAOTYS010000229.1 GCA_029861795.1 Gammaproteobacteria bacterium
ACTAGGTTCGCTCCGGCCCTCATTAGATTGATTGCCATGGGACGTCCCATCAGTCCGAGTCCTATAAAACCTATGTTGGAACCTTGTAGTGTCTTCATCGCGATCGCCTGAGATTTTTGACCCTTCCCTATTAATTAGAGCGGGCATAGTAACCTGCAACTGCGCAGGCAGCCGCTAGATCAGCTTGTCGTCCATATGTGTCCTGCTTACCAAACATTGGTCTGTGGCCAGAGCACTTGTGCCTAAGCTCCTACTGCAATATGAAACCTTTCGCCGCTACCAGGTCTGCAAGCGACACGGTAACATGCGACTCGGTAGGTAAGGAAAATGGACGGATGAATCTTTACACCTTGCTAAGAGAACGGCAGCAAGCCGAGCAACCCATTCGAGTTGGCATCATCGGCGCCGGAAAATTCGCATCTATGTTTCTCGCCCAGGCCCGCCGTACGCCGGGTATACATATCATGGCGGTCTGCGATCTAGATTGGGAACGCGCGCGAAGCGCTTTGATGACAACGGGTTGGCAACAGCAGCAGTTCGTGGCCACGAATTGTGAGGATGCATTGGCGCATGGAACTACTCACATTACCGAGGATGCGGAGAAGTTGATCGCCGCCAAAGGCATGCAGGTGGTGGTCGAGGCCACCGGGGATCCAGCAGCGGGGATAAGGCATGCATTGGCTTGTTGCGAATACCGTCGGCACATAGTAATGGTCAACGTCGAAGCCGATGTGCTGGCCGGACCGCTGCTCGCGCGACGAGCTCAGGAGGCGGGGATTGTTTACTCTTTAGCTTATGGCGATCAGCCGGCCTTGATCACCGAACTGGTTGACTGGGCGCAGACTAGCGGCTTTGATGTGGTGTGCGCGGGTAAAGGTACCAAGTACTTGCCCGAGTACCATAGCTCCACACCGGACACCGTGTGGGACTACTACGGATTGAGTGCAATAGAAGCCGAACGCGGTGGCATGAATCCGAGAATGTTTAACTCGTTCTTAGATGGTACTAAATCGGCGATCGAAATGGCCGCGGTATCGAATGCAACTGGGCTGTTACCACAGCCCGATGGATTGCAGTTTCCACCTTGCAGCACCGATGATCTGGCGAGCACTCTTAAGCCCCGATCCGATGGCGGCGTATTGCGACGTAAAGGTGTGGTCGAAGTGGTCTCCTCGCTTCATCGCGACGGCACTGAGATTGCGAACGACTTGCGCTGGGGGGTCTATATCACCTTCGAGGCATCATCCGAATACACATCGCGTTGTTTTCGCGAGTACGGTTTAGTCACCGATGACACTGGGCGCTATTGCGCGCTTTATCGTCCCAGCCATTTAATCGGTCTGGAGCTCGGTATCAGTATTGCCAGCGTCGCATTGCGCGGGGAAGCGACCGGCTCACCCAAGCAGTTTGTTGCAGACGTAGTCGCAGTCGCGAAACGCGATCTTGACGAGGGCGCGATGCTAGACGGCGAAGGTGGTTACACGGTTTGGGGTCGGCTGATGCCTGCTGGTGACGCGCTGACGCAAGGCGCATTACCCATAGGACTTGCGAACGGTCCTAAACTTAAGAGACCGGCGGCTGCAGGGTCCATAGTGCGGTGGGATGACGTCACTGTTGATCTAGGTGACAGCGCGCTGCGCTTGCGCCAACACATGGAGGAGCTGATGGGCCAGGACTCACCTCTGACGCCGAGCGCATGATAAGTACTTTCTCATAACGACTTTAGCACTTCTTCCGCGCTACTCACTTTGAACTCGCCCGCCGCCTCTACATTCAACGCCTTGACCACGCCGTCTTCAACCACCATGGCGTAGCGCCCTGAACGCACACCCATGCCGCGCTTTCGTAAGTCGAGCTCGAGCCCAACGGTCTGTGCAAAGTCCGCATTACCGTCAGCCAGCATCAGTATATTCTCTGCGTTGTGAGCCTTACCCCACGCGTCCATCACAAAGGCATCGTTGACGGAGAGACACGCAATGGTGTCTACACCTTTTTCTCGAAGGGCGTCGGCCTGTACCACGTACCCCGGTAAATGACTGGCGGAGCAAGTTGGGGTAAAGGCGCCCGGTAGCGCAAACAGCACCACCTTTTTCCCCGCAAAAATCTCATCTGTAGAGATGGATTTGGGCCCATCTTTGGTCATGTAAGTGAGGCTCGCAACAGCAGGAATTCGGTCGCCTACTTTTATAGTCATGTGTTGGCTCCTAAATGGCGGTCAATAGTATCAGGCATCGCACTAATCAATTGGATTGCGGCCTGTGCATGGGTTCGGTATTGTACGGGACAGTATCCGAATAAGGACAACCCAGGAGCGACGCGAGGACGCCGAAATGGGCGATGTTGCAGCTAACACGATTGTTGCGATGGATAAACGGGCGGAACTTGCCGCCAGATTATTGGCGTTTTTACCCCGGGAATCAGTGCTCAGCGAGCCAGAAAAGTTGGCGCCCTATGAGTGCGACGGGCTCACGGCCTACCGGCAAGTGCCGTTGCTTGTGGTTCTTCCTGATACGGTCGAGCAGGTGCAACAAGTGCTGCGAGTGTGTTCCCAGGAACATGTCCCGGTGGTTGCACGGGGTGCTGGCACTGGTTTGTCAGGCGGCGCGCTGCCACTGGCAGATGGTGTACTGCTTAGCCTTGCGAAGTTTAACCGTATCCTCGAAATCGATTCCCTGAACCGCATCGCCAGGGTGCAACCCGGTGTTCGCAATCTCGCGATTTCCCAAGCTGTAGCCGGGCACGGTCTATACTACGCGCCAGATCCGTCGTCTCAGATAGCCTGTACTATCGGTGGCAATGTGGCGGAGAACTCAGGGGGCGTGCATTGCCTTAAATATGGACTCACGGTTCACAATATCCTCAAGCTCGAGGTGGTGACGGTTGATGGGGAACGTCTCACCATCGGTGCCCATAGTCTTGATGCCCCGGGTTACGACTTGCTTGCATTAATGACGGGCTCAGAGGGAATGCTCGGGGTCATCGTTGAAGTGACGGTGAAACTGCTGCCAATCCCACAGGCGGCTAAAGTAATACTCGCAGCGTTTGATGATATAGAAAGGGCGGGTAACGCCGTGGCCGCAATCATTGGAGCAGGAATTATTCCAGGTGGCCTTGAGATGATGGACAATCCGTCTATTCGGGCCACCGAGGACTTTGTGCACGCGGACTATCCCACTGATGCTGAAGCAATACTGCTGTGTGAGCTCGACGGCACCCCCGATGAGGTGACGGACCAAGTCAGCAGGGTGCAAGAAATACTGAAAGGCGAGGGGGCAACGGAGCTCCGTGTTGCCAAAGACGAGCAGGAAAGGTTGCGTTTCTGGTCTGGCCGCAAGGCCGCGTTTCCAGCGGTTGGTCGTATCTCGCCGGACTACTATTGCATGGATGGCACTATTCCGCGGCAACATCTGGGTAAGGTGTTGCGTCGCATCGGCCAGCTCTCCCAACAGATTGGGCTCCGCGTTGCCAATGTGTTCCATGCCGGCGACGGCAATTTGCATCCCCTCATATTGTTCGATGCAAACAAGCCGGGTGAGTTACATAAGGCGGAGACACTAGGGGGAAAGATCTGTGAGCTTTGTGTGGACGTGGGTGGCACCATTACTGGTGAGCATGGTGTTGGCATCGAAAAGATCGATCAGATGTGTGTCCAGTTTAGTGCAGACGAATTGAATCAGTTTCATGCTGTAAAAGCTGCATTTGATCCCCACGGTTTGCTTAACCCTGGTAAGGCGGTTCCGACACTGAACAGATGTGCCGAGTTCGGAGCGATGCACGTGCATCACGGCAAACTTCCATTCCCCGAGCTGGAGCGATTTTAGTCGGTAGGGGTTGACCTCTCGGGCGACAGCCAACCAATCGGTTCCGCTACAGACAACACATGCCCGACTCTTCGAACGAGGACTATGCCGAGCATCTTTGCTCGGCAGTGCGTGAGGCTGCGTCTGCGGGTCGGGCACTACAGATTCAAGGCTGTGGCACTAAGGCGTTTTACGGCCGTACACCAACGGGGGACGTGCTAAGTGTTGCGGGCCACGCAGGGATCGTCGATTACGAGCCAAGTGAGTTGGTACTGACAGCCCGTGCCGGTAGCTCCATAGAGTTGCTCGAGACTACGCTCAACCAGCGCGGCCAGACACTCCCGTTCGAACCACCTATTTTCGCTCCCGGTACAACGCTGGGTGGTGCTGTGGCCTCCGGACTTTCCGGGCCAGGTCGACCTTACCTGGGTTCGGCCCGCGATTTTGTGCTGGGGATCAAGTGTATTAACGGCCGCGGAGAACTCCTAAGCTTCGGTGGGCAAGTAATCAAGAATGTAGCGGGCTATGACGTTTCTCGTCTGATGACCGGAGCACTCGGCACCTTGGGCATATTGCTGGAGGTATCACTAAAAGTGTTGCCGTCACCGGCGCACGAAGAAACTGTGGTGTTGTCTGCTGATCCGGTCCAAGCGATCGGCTTGATGAATGAGTTGGCGACAAAACCGTTACCGATCACCGCCGCCTGCCACTATGAAGATCAGCTGAGGTTACGCTTAGCCGGATCGCAAAACGCTGTGGCAGCGGCGGGGCGTCACATCGGTGGTGACCAGGATCACGATGGCTCCGACTTTTGGAGCGCGCTGCGCAATCACGCGTTAAGTTTCTTTGTTGACGAAACCCCGTTGTGGCGTTTGTCGGTGCCACCGGCCACCCCGCCTATGGAACTCCAAGGCTCGTGGTTGACGGATTGGGGAGGTGCGCAGCGTTGGCTTAAGACCAATGAGGACAGTGACACGATTAGATCTGTTGTTGCAGCGGCGGGTGGCCACGCGATCTTATTTCGAGGTGGTGACCACGCTGGTGAAGTATTTCATCCGCTTGCACCGGCGACCACGGCGATACATCAAAATCTAAAACGGGCCTTCGACCCCGATGGCATTCTCAATCCGGGTCGTATGTATGTAGATGTTTGAGTTGGCGACTCAATTTAAGCGCGCACAGATTAACAACCCATGCAGACGGCACTAGCGGAGTTCATCAAAGACACCCCGGTCGGTCGCGAGGCTGACTCGATCCTACGGAAATGTGTGCACTGCGGCTTTTGCACCGCCACATGCCCGACTTATCAGCTTCTCGGCGATGAACTCGATGGCCCCCGAGGACGCATCTATTTGATGAAGCAGATGTTAGAGGGGCACACTGTGTCTAGCGCTACGCAGCTGCACTTGGATCGCTGCCTCTCATGTCGCTCGTGCGAGACTACCTGCCCATCGGGGGTCGAGTATGGTCGCTTGCTCGATCTTAGTCGCGAAATGATGGAGTCGCGCGTACCACGACCCGCAAGCAACAAGCTAATGCGCACTGCGTTACGTTGGATTATTCCCTATCGTGGCCGATTCGGCACGCTGTTGCGTTTGGGTCAATGGGTCAAACCACTGCTACCTCAGGGACTCAAGCGTTCCATACCGGCCCGACAGGTAGCCGGACCAGTCGCCGAAACCCAACACGAACGACGTGTGCTGTTGCTCGACGGCTGTGTCCAACCTTCGATCGCGCCTAACATCAATGCCGCAACGACACGGGTACTGGACAAGCTCGGGATCAGCGGCTTGACTGCGCCGGATGCGGGCTGTTGTGGCGCAGTCAGTCACCATCTATCCGCACCGGAGCAGGCCCGGGGCTTCATGCGACGCAATATCAACGCGTGGTGGCCCTACGTGGAGCAGGGCGTAGAGGCCATCGTGATGACGGCCAGCGGCTGCGGGTCAGTGGTCAAGGACTATGGTTATCTGTTAAGAGATGACGCGCGATGCGCCGACAAGGCTAGGCGCATTGCTGAGATGACCTGTGACCTCAGCGAAATCGTCGCCCGGGAGGACTGCTCAAAGCTGGTACAAAGTCGGCGCCCATTTAACAAGGTCGCATTTCAGTCACCATGTACTTTACAACATGGCCAAAAAATCGCCGGCGTGGTCGAGAAAATCTTGACCGAAACAGGGTATGAACTGACGCCAGTTGTCGATCCTCACCTTTGCTGTGGGTCCGCCGGGACTTACTCGATCCTTCAGCCAGAGCTGTCACAGCAGCTACTCGGCAACAAACTGACATCTCTTCAGTCGGGCAGCCCAGAAGCGGTTGTAACCGCCAATATAGGCTGTTTGTCCCACCTCGCCACCGAAGCCCGGGTTCCCGTCAGACACTGGGTGGAACTGCTGGCGGACTGAATCCATGTTGCATTGCGGAAAGATGCCCGTAGAATCCGTCCCCTTTTGATGCTAATAGTTGTAGTAGTGATTTGTTCCGACTGGAGATCGGTCGGATTGTTCTTGGGGGGAATGAGTTGATGACGGACAACAATCAGGGGGTTGCAATTCGAGGGGCCACGAGCCCGGAGTTCGAACAGATCCTGAGCGCCGAGGCGCTGGCTTTCGTGGCAGAACTCCACCGTAGATTCAACCCGACGCGACTCGAGCTGTTGCAACGGCGCGAAGTCTTTCAATCCGCTATAGACTCAGGCACGGTACCCGAGTTTCCGGAGGAGACTGCGGCGGTCCGGGCCGCGGATTGGACTGTGGCATCGATTCCCCGAGATCTCGCCGATCGCCGTGTGGAAATTACCGGTCCGGTCGAGCGACGTATGATGATCAATGCATTCAATTCCGGCGCCAGCGTCTTCATGGCGGATTTGGAAGACTCACTGTCTCCGCTATGGAGTAATGTAATCCATGGGCAGATCAATCTTAAAGACGCCGTACGTCGTACCCTCACCTTTACTAATCCTGAGGGCAAGCACTACCAACTGAACGATGAAATCGCAACGCTTTTGGTGCGCCCTCGAGGGTGGCACTTGCCGGAAAAGCATGTTCTGGTTGATGGGGAGCCCATCTCGGCAAGCCTGCTCGATTTTGGCTTGTTTTTCTTTCACAACGCTAAGGAAACCCTGGCGCGTGGCAGTGGACCTTATTTCTATTTGCCAAAAATCGAGCATTATCTCGAAGCGCGTTTATGGAATGACGTTTTCAATCACGCTCAAGATCAGTTAGGGGTACCGCGTGGGAGTGTTCGTGCCACTGTGCTGGTGGAAACCATACTGGCAGCGTTCTGTATGGATGAGATTCTGTACGAGCTAAAGGACCACTCAGCGGGCCTCAATGCGGGTCGCTGGGATTATATCTTCAGCATGATCAAGAAATTCAGGAATCGGTCCGATATGGTGTTGCCGGACCGCGTTCAAGTCAGCATGGCCGTACCCTTCATGCGTGCCTATACAGAATTGCTAGTGAAAATCTGTCATCGTCGTAACGCTCATGCGGTCGGTGGGATGGCCGCGTTTATCCCAAGTCGCAGAGACCCAGAGGTGAACAAGGTGGCGATCCCAGGTGTGCGGAAGGACAAACAGAGAGAGTCCGGCGATGGCTTTGATGGCACGTGGGTGGCGCACCCAGACTTAGTGCCGGTCGCCAAGGAAGTGTTTGACGCTGTTCTCGGTGAGCGCCC
>JAOTYS010000230.1 GCA_029861795.1 Gammaproteobacteria bacterium
GCATCAGCAGTCGTTGCAATAGAGGAACTAAGCGTTGATCGATCTTTATACTTGGACCACCCCCAATGGACGTAAAGTCTCAATAATGTTGGAGGAACTTGCCTTACCGTACAAAGCCATTCCCATTGACATCACCAAAAACGAACAGTTCTCGCCGAAGTTTCTCAAGATCAGCCCCAATAACAAGATCCCAGCGATCGTTGATCGCGACAATGGTCGAACCATGATGGAATCTGGCGCGATCATGCTTTATCTGGGAGAAAAGACGGGTAAATTAATTCCCAAAAGCGAAGACGGTCGCTGGACGATGATGGAGTGGTTAATGATGCAGATGGGAAGCGTGGGTCCGATGTTGGGCCAGACCCATCATTTCCTAAAGTTCAATTCGGGCAAGGCACCTTATGCGGAGGAACGATATCTCAAAGAGAATGCGCGAATCTATGGCGTGCTAGACCGACGTCTCCAAGACCACGAGTTTCTCGCCGACGAGTACTCGATCGCCGATATCGCGACTTGGCCCTGGATTTCACGATTCGAATGGCAGCAGATGGATTTGAACGACTATCCCAACCTGAAGCGATGGTATGTGACCATCGCCGAGCGGCAGGCGGTGAAACGGGGCTACCACATGCCGAAAAAGGTTGGTGAAGTTCCTATGCCAACGGCAAACAAGCAGAATAGTTCATAAGGCATTTCAACCCTTGTCCGCAAATGAAGACCGTTTCCGTTTCGATTACAGTGCTTCTTGCTGTCTCGTGCCTCGTAGCCCGGTGAAGACTTCGCGTCTAGCGGTAGTTCACAGGTCCGCGTCCAGACGAATTTCTCTACCGATGACAATCAGACTGGTATACACATAGAGATCGACAAGAACTCGGACGACAGCAAGTAATTGACCAAGATTTGGATTTGACGATGGTTAATTAGTTTCAAACGACCCCACGGCCGAGTACAAGTGAGCGAAGCCAAGACAATGCAGGGTAAAATCTGTCTGGTGACCGGTGGCACATCAGGCATAGGGCTCGTGACGGCTAAAGTTCTTGCTTCTCAGGGCGCATCAGTAGTGATCGTTGGTCGTGATCCCGCACGCACTAGATCTGCTGCAGAACAGATTCAACGCGATTCCAGCAATGGTGAAGTAACGAGTCTCATTGCCGACCTGTCATCCCAGGAGCAAATTCGAAGGCTTGCAAAAGATTTTCAGAGCCGATTCTCGAGACTAGACGTGTTGATCAACAACGCGGGCGCCATCTTCAGCAAACGACAATTGAGCGTAGATGGCATCGAAATGACTTTGGCCGTCAACCATCTCGGCTATCTTCTCCTGACCCATGAACTTACGGAGATACTGAAGTCCAGCGCACCCTGTCGCGTGATCAACGTTGCTTCCAATGCACACCGAAACGGCAAGATCGATTTCGATGATCTACAAGGGGAGCGACGCTACAGCGCTTGGAGCGCTTATTGCCAGTCCAAGCTCGCGAATATACTTTTTACCTATCAGCTAGCCAACAGACTTGCTAGGACCGGAGTGTCAGCGAATGCGTTGCACCCGGGTTTTGTAGCCACCAATTTGGGCCGCAATAATCGCGACTTCTTCGGATTTATGGTACGGGTCATTATGTGGATAGCAGCGATCAACCCCAACGACGGCGCGAAGACGACGATCTATCTTGCCAGCTCCCCTCGCGTCGAAGGCATCACTGGCAAATATTTTTATAAAGAACGGCAGGTCGAATCATCGCCTATTTCCTACGACTCCGATGTAGCAGAGAGACTTTGGAAGAATAGTGTGGAACTCACTGGATTCCATTAGTCGACCTACTCCCTGGCTCCGGGCTTTGTCAGCAACTCGACAATTCGTTGGTGACCGTTATCTCTTAACTTCTGTAGCGCGTTAAGCAATCCGAGCTCTTTATTGTGGGATCGACCTCTGTTTCTAATATGAAAACCACGGAGTCTACGTTGCCGTTTCCGCAGGCCCAATGCAGAGGGGTAAATCTATAGTTGTTTTGAGCGTTGACCTCTGCGCCCGCTGAGAGCAACACCTGCGCGATATCTCGGTCCCCTCTAGTGGATCGGCGGGATCACGACTGCTCCTCGCTTCTCTCTGACGGACCGCAGGTTTTCCGAGACTACTGAATCACAATTGACTTACTCACACTGCTAATATTTCCCTAGTCGGACCAACAACGTCAACATCCCACGCACCCAAAAAAAAGCCCATGTTAAAGGACATTCCATTCTTCTCGGGACTTTCCGAATCGGATCTGGAAATAATCTCCAGTCACGCAACGACGAAGACATTTCCAAAAAACAGCATTATCGTCAATGAAGGCGATGAGACCAATTCGCTTTATGTGATTCTCTCTGGGCGGGTGAAGATTTATCTAAGTGACGAAGAGGGTAAGGAGATTATCTTAGGGTTTGCCAGTTCGGGGGAACACTTTGGAGAACTCGCCTTGCTCGATAGCGAACCGAGATCCGCATCTGTAATGACACTGGAGAACTCGAATCTATTGATCATCTCAAAAGGCGATTTCATAGATTGCCTTACCAAGAACCCTGAGATTTCCATTGCCCTCATCAATCAACTGATACATCGAATCCGCGCACTCACAGAAAATGTAAAAAGCCTGGCCTTAAACAACGTCTACCGGCGTATAGTCAGTACATTATTACATCTGGCGGTCAAGCGAGCCGATGACCTGTTAGTTGTGCAGAAAATTACCCAACAAGACCTTGCCAATATGGTCGGCGCCTCTCGAGAGATGGTAAGTCGTATCCTCAAAGACTTGTCAGCAGGCGGATACATCACGATCGAGCGCAAGACCATAACAATCAATAAGACACTCCCATCCGGGTGGTGACTTCTCTAGCCCTACGCGGATTGCTTGTGCAACAAAAGCGAAGGTGGCATGGCTGTGGGTAATATTTCACATATTTTTGTGAAATATTACACAGACGATACGTTTCCTCCTCGACTAGCATCATCTCCGAGTCAGACAGACACGCCCCCTACACAATGTAGGTTGTTTCAGTGAAATATGCCCACCACAGAGGTTTTGATATGAGTATGCAACATACAAAAACGGCCGCCAACAGCGACGTTGCCAATATTACACGTGCGGCGAACGCGCGAAGTATTGTAGCGAAGCTCACCACTAACGAAACCCACAGATCCGCGACCTGATGAACTACTTAATACGACCGGACACTACCGGCCCGCAAGAAGGCTCTGATAACTCACTAACGAAACATTCCAAATCCAGCTCGGCATGGGATTCCGGTGCGCGAACGTTCAATTGTCCTGCTGGGATCTCGACTATGCTGGCGCCTGCCTCATAGCGATCATCGAGTCAATCTGCTTGCCCAGAATTCTTAATTAACACGAGTGCCACCACTGAAAAGATCAGAAAAAGCATCCCAACGGCAGTACCAACCTTGAAGTGTGTGGCATCGGTCCACCTTATACTAGGAGCAGTGACCGCCCTCAATAACTCGGTGATCAACACTGCACCGGATACGCTCCCAATAAATATCGCCAGAATCGCGTAGGCGACTCCAGACTCGAGCATCTTCTCCGTCATCGCTATAGGACCACCGGAAAAGAATGTGGCAATAACCCAAACGCTCGCAGCAACCAAGGCCCTTCTGCGCCACACGCTTAACGATTCTAAAAATTGGCTGAAAGACACGATTTCACACACATTCTCTGCCACGAAAATCTAGTCTTATTGATTTTCATTGAGATGGTCTTGATTTGGATCAATCTGATTTCTTGCAGTTTCAGTCATTGTTGTTTTAACTCTTCTCTTCCGAGAGATTCAGATGGGCTTAACTTCTACATCTGAAACTGTCAATGCACGCGAAATTACAGCGGAGTTGTCAGACTTACTTCAGATCGAAGCATACCTATCTGCTATCGAGCCCCGAGATAGCGGACGGAAACTCAAAGTAGAATGAGTCATAGATGAACAGCGAGCATGGGAGGCTGTGACCTTTCTGATAGGTAAAAATCTACTATTAGAGAGTCGCAACAATGATAGGACACGCCAAGATCTGCTGAGAGAGTGGGAGACCAGACTTTGCGCATGTCAGCTTCGAAATACCTGGATAACATGCAATAGCTTCAAAGACATAACCCTTAGCAACAGATAACCATTTTTTTCGATATGTATGAGAGGTTTTGTTGGGTTGCTCTGCGCAAAACTGCCTGTCCTAGCATCTTCAAAGCGTTTACTGCATCGATCTAATCGCTGTCATCAACAGTGCGCCTCTGGTTTTCACTTCTTCGACTAGCATCGTAGTGGCTACAGAGCTGAACCAATTAAAACGAAGTCTGCTGTACTCGGAGGAATTGGGAATTGCTCTAAATCAGCGGCGCGAACAGGAATATTTCAAATGGTTTGTGGCAAGCCTACTCTTTGGTGGGCGCATATCTGAAACCATTGCCAAAAATACCTATCGCACATTTGCACGCTATCACTTGCTCACGCCGCGACGAATTGTAAATGCAGGGTGGGAATTTCTGGTAGATCCAATCATGCGAGAAGGCGGGTACGTACGCTACGATGGCAGAAAATCGGAACAGATCCTGCGTGACTGTCAGGTGCTGCTGGATCGATACCGGGGAAAACTCACAGAGCTCCACGATCGATCCAACAATAGCAGAGACCTGGAGGATAAACTGTTGGAGTTTTACGGGGTGGGTCCGATAACGGTAAACATTTTTCTACGTGAACTAAGGCCGTACTGGAAACATGCAGATCCGTCACCACTGCCAAGGGTGACGGAGGTAGCTGCAAGATTGGCCCTTGATCTCGATACTGTAAGGAGAAAAACTGTCAGCTTCACGAGGATCGAAGCGGGTATCATCCGCCTTCGAAAGCGCAGGAATCTGAGCGTATAGCCTGAGACGCCTCATATGCGATAGTCTAGCTCCCATAAAAACCTTAAGAATATCTGAGAAATGATCGACCGACCTCTTGCCGCCGGCAAACTTCCCGTAACATTACTCCGAGATCTGCTGAGCGGTGACACACCTCCGCCGCCAGAGTTGCTGCTACCACCGGCCATTGGTGAAGACGCAGGCGTGATCCAAATCTCCGGCGGCGCACTCATTGTTGCAGCTGATCCCGTCACACTAACGGGCAGTGATGTAGGGGCTCACGCAGTGATGGTCAATGCCAACGATGTTGCGGTGATGGGCGCGCGCCCCCGCTGGTTCCTATGTATCGTGCTGTTACCGTTGGGAACGACCGAAGCCGATGTACGTGCGTTGTTCCATGGCCTGCGGGTTGCGCTCGACTCGGTCGGCGCTGTGCTAGTTGGGGGCCACACTGAAGTCACAGCTTCGGTGACGCAACCAGTGGTAGCAGGGCAGATGCTCGGCTTACGAGAAGACGGACACTTTGTTCGCACCGGTGGTATGCAAGAAGGAGATGTTGTTCTACAAGTCGGCCCGGCCCCCATCGAAGGCGCTGCTGTGCTAGCCCGTGAGGCTCGCGAACGATTAGTCGACGTTGATACTGAAATCATAGAAAGGGCAAGAGACGCGCTACGTAACCCTGGCATTTCGGTGGTGAATCCATCGCTAAGGGCGACTGAATTGGGGGCCAACGCGCTTCACGATCCGACTGAAGGGGGTCTCTCCGCCGGATTATTCGAGCTCGCCGAAGCGTCGGGAGTGGCGCTTTCGGTTACAGCCGAAGCAGTGTTGTGGTTTGAGCCCGCAACAGTCATCTGCAAGGCCCTTGGTGCAGACCCCTGGGGTGTGCTCGCTTCCGGGACATTGCTCGCCGCCTTTCCAAAACGGTATACCCACCAGGCCCAAGCAGCGCTTGAAGCCGATGGGTACTCAGTTGCAGCAATCGCACACGCGGAGGCTGGGATCGGGGTGCGTCGTCTGGATGGTCTAGAATTTCGGCGCTATGAACGCGATGAGTTATCACGCATTCTGATCGCGTAACGGCTGTCACCGCAGCTCACGTCTATTCATCGAGTGATGGCAGTTGTCGTAAACGTTTGTGCGCCGCGCGCTTTCGCTTCGCTTGTAAGCGACGTTCTTGCGCCGCAGCCGAAGGCCGGGTCTTCTTGCGAGGCTTGGGTTTGACACAGGCGCGCTCAATTAGGCGGGCTAGACGATCAATTGCGTCCTGACGGTTACGCTCCTGGCTGCGGAAGCGACGCGCGTCGATCGTCAAGACGCCTCTCGCGCTCACGCGTTTGCCGCCGAGCGCAATGAGTCGCACGAGAACATCACCGGGCAACGACGGGCTATGCCTCACGTCAAATTTTAGCTGCACCGCGCTCGCGAGCTTATTGACGTTTTGTCCACCCGGACCTGAAGCGCGGATGAACTTGAACCGCAGCTCATCCTCGTCGATGCAAAACCCTTTACCCCTGATGACCACTCGCCTCACCATCACCCAAGACTACGAATGCAGTATATAGTTAAACCAAGAAAACCATGAGCCAGTAATGGCACCGGTAATGCTGACCGCTAATTCGCCTTACGATCTGTCTCACTATTCTCTTCGTGAAAAACATATGAAAGAAGATCATCCACTGCTGGCTGTCGGCCTAATGTGCACCGCGACCTTGCTTTTCTCACTTATGGCTGTATGTGCCAAGTGGTTGACCGGTCAACTCCCCGTCCCCGAAGTAGTGTGGGGACGTTATGTGTTTCATCTCCTCTTTATTATCGCGCTCTTTCCACACCGAGCCTCGACCCTGTTTGTGAGCGGTTCAAAGTCGCTACAAATCTTGCGTTCCATATTAGTGCTGCTGGCCACCATCTTCGCGTTCGTCGCGTTGCGTTATTTGCCTTTGGCGAGCGTTGCCGCTCTCGGTTTTGTCGGACCGTTTTTCGTAGTGAGCCTGGCCGCATTGGTGCTACATGAACACGTCTCTCCACGACGTTGGGTTGCGGTGGCCGTAGGGCTTATCGGCGTCTTAGTAATTCTGCGCCCAGGATCTGAGGCCATGCACTGGGCCGCAGTGCTACCACTGGGTATGGCCCTTTGTTACGCAATCTATCAAGTCATCACCCGAATAATCCGTGGAGCTGCTCCACCACTAAATTCACTGTTCTATACTGCCCTGGTTGGCGCTGTTACTAGTTCTATCGTAGTACCATTTTTCTGGGTGCACCCTGACCCAAAAACCTGGGCGTTAATGGTGGGAACCGGTTTGCTTGGTGGTAGCGGACATCTTGCACTGATCAAAGCATATGAGTCGGCAAAGGCTTCGATAGTTGCGCCATTTGTCTATTCGGAGCTTCTGTGGGCAACTGCACTTGGATGGATAGTATTTGCCCAGTTTCCCGATTTTTGGACATTTGTCGGCGCCGGCGTCATCGTGGCGACAGGCATTTATGTGTTGGGCTATGAAAGTCGCGCGAGGTGAGATCAATCTTTAGACCCACGCTCTAATCGTCTTTTATTGATTCCATCTCTGAGATTATTGTACGGGGGT
>JAOTYS010000740.1 GCA_029861795.1 Gammaproteobacteria bacterium
GTTTTCAGCCTCAGACACTCTTTCCCCTGGGCCAAAAGTAACCTCGCTGTCCAGTAGGGCTTCGTTAATCAGCTTTATTAGATCGACGTCTGCGGAACATATAAAATGGTGATGGATCTTCGATCAGTCGGAAGCCCAAATGGATACTTCGAGCGAATCTAGCGGAAACGAGTCGAAACTAGAGTCGGTTTATTTGGGGCCACCGCGAGACATAGATTTGCAGCCCGAGAAGATAATCATTCTCGGAACTGTCTATTCCAATCTGGCTATGGAGATGCGTTGGTGGCGCGATAGAAGCTGGGCCGCGTTTCGCCACGGGCTGCTAATTCAACTAGCAGTTGCTGGTAGCAGCTTTTATTTGGATCTCCTAAGACTACAAGTGGCGTTGTTGATATTGTTATTTATTGGTTTTGGCGGCTTTTTGGCAAAAGCATACAGGCGATACAGGGCAGTCTCTGAACAACAATGGAGAATCGTAGAGGCGCTTCGACTTGACGCGCGTGGAGAATACACCGCGGACAAGCAATTATTGGAGAAAACGGGGACCTCTAAGCTTGAAAAGGCCTTAGGGACGCCGTTCTTTTTGATTACCCTTCTTTTTGTGACTGTGGTTTTGGTATATGCAATGTGGAAATTTGAGAATGCTCAATTGGCGCTGCCTAGCGGAGAGGCCATCCCTGTCGCTGAGTATTTCCTATTACCGCAAGCTGATTTTGACAGCTAAGAGCAGCTGTCAATTGCGCTGACAAAAAGTAACAGCCATCCACTCGGAAGCGTCTCGTGCGAAGGCGCTGACATTGTCAGATTGTATCGAGGTCAATGTCGGCATTACAATCGTGAGCGGCCTATATTGGGTGATATGATAGCCTTGCGATTTACGACGAACGACCGCTATCGAGCCGAAACATGGGATATTCTGCCTGCCCACGAAAACTAATCTACAATTCATTGGGTAATTGACGAAGACATTTTGAACGGCAGTACATGCAGGAACCAATAACACTTAGGCCAGTCTGTGCCGACGATGAGATTTTCTTGTTCGGCTTGTTTTGTATCGTACATGAGCATACATTAGCAAATGCCGATATATCCGCAGAGCAAAGTAAGCAATTATTAAGGATGCAATTCACGGCGCAACAGAGCCAGTATCACAGCAGCTTTGCAAACGCCGACTTTGATCTCGTGCTGCGAAATGCTGTCCCTGTGGGCTCTCTATATGCATTGCGAGGCCCCGATGAATTTGTTTTGATCGATATCACCCTGTTGCCTGAACACAGGAACTGCGGCATCGGCGCTCAACTCGTGAAGGGTCTAATTCGACAAGCGAATGTCGCGGAAAAAACGCTTGAAGCTCATGTCCGCATAAGTAATCCGGCATGGCGCCTGTGGAAACGACTAGGTTTTCAAAGACATAGCGATGACGGTGTCTACATGCGGATTCGCGTGCCCTCCGATTATGAAAGGTCGGGCCCTCGTTCTTGAATTCGCAGTATGTGGGCTTCATAATCAAAAGAGCATGGCAAACTAACCGGCTGGTCCAAGGTTATTGAAGCTAATAAGTAAGTAAGTAACAAGACTCCCGAGGGTGATTTCATAGGCGGTTCTTCGTCACCCTGTTTCATCCATCGGGTTGAGGGGAGATGCAAATGTTGCAGCGACGCGAGATTCTTGCCGCATTAAGCAGCGCGACGATGGCCACCATCGTGCCCGGTAGTGTGCTGGCCGGCACAGGCCTTACGATCCGCGAACAGTTTTCCGATTTACAGAACCGTTGCTTCCGACTAACGGATTCGACCGGTGATGTGACGACAGCCCGACTTGTGACGGTCGACGATGGCCCTCGTTGTCCGGGTCTGGAGCAATTCTCAGTCGTATTTGAGTGTGGCGATGTAACTGAAGGCCTCTTTGAGGTCTATCATCGAGAGACTGGCAGGTTGCTCATCAATCTGCAGCGTTCCGGTGCGCCCGGTTCGGGGACAAACCGACAGCGGGCCAGTTTCTCAAATTTCG
>JAOTYS010000741.1 GCA_029861795.1 Gammaproteobacteria bacterium
CGAAGACAGTGATGAGGTCTTTTGGAGTGCCACCATCGATACCAACCTAAAAGGGACCTTCTTTTGCTGCAAGGCAGCGCTCGCTGCATTGCGTGAGTCAAAGGGCAACATAGTCAACATCGCATCCGAGTCAGGACTGATGGGGAATAACGGTTGCGCCGTGTATTGTGCTTCGAAAGGGGGTGTGATCAACATGACCCGAGCTATGGCGCTAGAGATCGCACCAGACGTACGCATTAACTGCGTCTGTCCGGGTTTCGTGGACACGGAGATGGTACGCAATGTCGCTGCGGCCAGTGGTGATGCGAATACGTTTATGAAAAATGCTGATCTGCATGCGCCCATGAAGCGCATTTGTACGCCACAAGAGATCGCTAGTGCGGTGCTTTACTTGGCATCAGATGCTGCGGGTTTCGTCACCGGTGCGGCGCTTGCGATTGATGGTGGCGCCACCGCTGGATATTAGGTCGGTATTTAGACTCCGCTTCTTTAGTTGTAGCCACACCTACTCGCCCTCCTGAAGCGGAACCGCTGCAACTTTAATGAATCGAGGCGTTGCTACACGGCTGTGGGCGGTACGTTTCCTTGGATGTATTTCTTGTTAATTCTAAATGCCAGCGCACTCAAGGCTATCATTAGCAAACCAAATACTACTAACGCGATGGGCCAGCCCATCGAATCGAGAAAATGTCTATGACTGAAGTAGCCAATGTAGCCGAGGATGGCGAGGGTGCTAACAATGAGCAGCGTACGACTGCGCACATAGGTGCTGAGATAGACCATGCCACAGGCGGCCGCGAGAAAAAGGATTTCGATTGGGCTGCGTTCTATGAGATCAAATACTGAGTATAAGAACATTGTCGAACCTGCGAAGTACCAAAACGGGGTGATTGTCTGATGCATCGTCTTGTTAAGGGCCACACACACGCATAGCAACGAAAGGCCGAGCACAAGGCCGATCAAGGCGTTGTCTGCGTTTAGCAAATCTAAGGCTATCGAGATGAGGCCGGCCGCGAACACTAACGAGGTAAATAACAAGGTGGTGCGTTTAGTTTTTTGAAAGATAGCCAGTTGTTGCACTAGCATGACCGCGCTTGTCACTAGTCCTGCATGGCGCCAATCACCGCCGCTAGATAATTCGCTAAAGGTCACAAGTAATCCCGTGGGTTGCAACGCGGCCGCAATGAGGAACAGTGGTGTGCTCGCCTTCTCGTAGCGCTCATCGGTAAGCACGACTAGCGCCATGACAAAGACAGCGATGCCAGAACCTAAAGTGATAATGATCCTGGCAGCGGCGTTCATATACTCCCAGTGCATGCCTATGAACACTGTTATCCCGGCAAACACGAAGGTAGCGCCTAGATAAGCAAACAGACGCGGTAAGATCCCACTTGTCTTTTTCTTTGGGTCGGCGCTGGGATCTTTGAACGCACTCTCGATGTCACTGATATCAAGCTGATGCTCTCTGGCGATCGCGAGTATTTCCGCCAGAGCTTGTTGTTTGGTGTCCATCAAGCAACCTCCCTAATCTTCAACCACCCATCCAAGAAAATTCACGCCATAGTAGTAGTATGAATCAACAGTTGGTATTCGAATGCTCGCGCCGTTTTTGGTGATGGCGTAGTTCGGATTTCCCCTGCCACCAAAGAACAGCTCTCCGAAAAGGCCGATTCCTCGGCTTCGATTCCCCGCAAATTCGTACCCATCGGGTGCACGTCGGTTGGTGGAGATTTTCATGTCAGCGACTTCTTTGATCAGGACTTCCTGCCCTTCTTCGATATCGTCCGGTATTTTTGGTATTTCGATTGGGAGCTCGCGCACGCTTTGACTCTCGTGTTCGAACAAGAATAACTTGAGGATAGCGTTCTGGTTGTTTGTCTTATACAGATTGGCCCGTAGTTGCCCCTCCGTGATACTGATATGCAGCTTGATCGGTGGCGCGTTTTGGTAGTCGTAGTGAGAAGACGTAAACAAGAAATCGTATTGTGGTGGGTCGACAAGTAATC
>JAOTYS010000015.1 GCA_029861795.1 Gammaproteobacteria bacterium
CAGCCTCCACAGGCACCGCTGCCGCCGACTATTTGAAATACATTATTGAAAACGAAGGTGGCATTGATACCGTCGTTGGCGAAATCGATCTCCGCGCCTTTGAGGTAGTTGAGCGCGATCGGGTCTACATATAGATTGAACCGATCGCCTGTATACATGCTATCCAACGGCGCGCGCTCTTCGGCGAATGTCATGCCATAGCTCATTCCACCACAGCCGCCGCCAGATACAAATATGCGCACTGCTTCCACGTCGATGTCAGTCTCTGCCATCAGTTCAGCGATTTTGCGACCGGCCGCCGGAGTTACGATCAGCTCCATAGAGCCAAGTTCTGAACCAAAGGTGGCATCTGACATAGTTTCAGAGTCCTGTGCCATGTCTATCTTTCCCATAAAGTCGTTCCCATAGTGTCCACAAAACAGCCCCTAATAGTCAAGATTTGGGGATCAGCGTTGGGCTGGGATATAGTTCGCTCAGATTCATCTGATAGGCGCTGTGCTGTTTTTTCACAATTTGCCCCCTTTGACCCACCATGGCGAGAACTGTCTTCTGCAAAGTACTCAAGCAAGACGCCGAGGGGCTGGACAAGCCACCCTATCCCGGCGAGCTGGGCGTGCGAATCTTCGAGAACGTGTCGCAGGAAGGCTGGAAATTATGGTTGGAAAGACTGGTCACAATAATCAACGAAAATCGCTTGAGCACCGCCGACCCGGAAACCATCACGCTCATCGAAGAGCATATGCGTGGCTTCTTGTTTGGCGAAGGTAACTTAGGACAACTGCCGGCGGGATTCACTGCGGGGGGCAAGAAGTAGCTTAGCTAGCTTATACCTTACTAGCCAGTTCGCGCTTGCAACATAAGGTGCTTCATTTCAGCCACGGCACGACTTAGCCCCGTGAATACGGCCCGGGCTACGATGGCGTGGCCAATGTTAAGCTCCTCGATCTCTGTCAGCGCAGCCACAGCTTGAACATTCTGATAGTTCAGACCGTGACCGGCATTCACGGCGAGGCCTAGTTTTCCGGCATACTCAATCGCTTCTATGATTCGCATCAACTGCTGGTTTCTCTCCTCGCTCGAGTTAGCTTCGGTGTAATGGCCGGTATGAAGCTCTATCACCGGTGCACCACATTCGGCGCTGGCCTCGATTTGGTTTGAATCTGGGTCGATAAAAAGAGATACACGGATGCCACTGTCAAGTAACCTCTGACAGGCCGGTTTGATCACATCTGTGTGGGTGACAACGTCCAAACCACCCTCGGTGGTGAGTTCCTCGCGGCGCTCGGGGACTAGGCAACAATCATGGGGACTGATTCTCGCGGCAATTCGCAACATCTCCTCGGTCGCGGCCATTTCTAGGTTTAGTCGGGTCTGTACTGTGCCACGCAGTATCTCGACGTCGCGCTCATTGATGTGACGACGGTCTTCGCGCAGGTGTACAGTGATGGCATCCGCTCCTGCCTGTTCGGCTTCATAGGCGGCCTGCACCGGGTCTGGATAGCGCGTGCCACGCATCTGGCGCAACGTGGCCACGTGATCGATATTTACCCCTAATCTGATCATGTCCTCACATTTCCGCAACGTTTTCCATTACTCCGGTTGAGTTCGTGCGCTGTTTCAAACGTTGCACGAGCCTACGACTGCTACCCCGGTTGGGTTCGTGCGCTCTCTCAAACGTTGCACCAGCCTACGGCTGTTTAACGGTCGTCCATTCAGATGATACGATAAAATCACTCGCAGTAGCCGTTTGCTTTCAGACAAAGATCGCTGCGCAGTCAATTTGTCTCCAGCAAGCTCCAACAATGTCGATCCGTGCACTGTCAGTTCATCGTCTGAACTCACGTGAATTGGCACAGGTCCCTGCTCTGGAACGTACTTGTAGCATCTATCGGGATCAACGGGAGCCCCATTTTCAACTTCTCGGTCCAATACCAATGCATAACCTAGCTCTTTAAGAAGGCGCTTCTCAAAGATTCGTAGCGACATCTCTGAACTACACTTACCCGCCAGACTATGCAGACCACTCTCATAGGCTTGAAACAGCTCAGGGTGTGGATCGTTTCGATGCAATAACCGCAAAATCAATTCGTTCATGTAAAAGCCGCACAATAAGGCCTCCCGCACTAGTGGTATCGCAGGGCCTACAGCCTCAGCGCCACTCAGTACCGGCAACTCACCCCGTCCCGACCAGCTCAGCAGTAGTGGTTGGAAAGGTCGTATCAGCCCACGCGAAGGTGATTTCAGTCGCCTTACACCCTTGGCAAGCAGACCAAATCGACCAAATCCTTGGGCGAAGATCTCAGCAAGCAAGCTCGATTCAGAATACGCTTGGGTACGAATCACGAACGCAGGGTGGCTTTGTACACGCAAGTTATGACTCCTCGCAATAACCAAGATCGCGTAACGCGGCCGGCTTGTCCGTCCAGCCGGATTGGACCTTCACCCGCAACTCGAGATGAATACGTCGATTCCAACACTGCTCTATCTCTTTGCGTGCGGCAGTGCCAATAGATTTCAAGCGACCACCATGCTGTCCGATAACCATTGCCTTTTGACCTTGTCGCTCCACCCAGATAACAGCACGTACTATAGTGATGTGATGGTTGTCGTTTAGGTCCTCAACCTGAACCGCCGTAGCATAGGGCAGCTCTTCGCCTAACTGCCGGAACAGTTGTTCACGGACTAGCTCACCGGCCATGAAGCGCTCACTCTTATCTGTGATCTGCTCCTGGGCAAACCCGGGGATATTTACGGGCAAGTGTTCGCCGATCGTGGTCACTAAGTAATCTACATTCCAACCAGTCTTTGCCGACACCGGAATAATCGCCGCGAACTCCATTCTTTGTCGCGATATGTCGATAAGTGGTAGAAGCATATCTTTGTCTTTTAGCAGGTCCGACTTATTGATGATCAAGATGGTAGGGCAAGACTGCCGACTTACCAATCGAAACGACTCATCATCATCTGCAACCCAGCCCTTCGCGCTGATTACCAGTGCCAGCAAATCCACTCCATGGAGACTGTTAACCGCCGAGCGATTAATGGCACGGTTGAGCGCCTTACTTTGTCGAGTATGAATTCCCGGGGTATCGACGAAAACTATTTGACTATCGGACGTAGATTTGATTCCGATAACTCTGTGTCTAGTAGTCTGCGGACGCCGTGAAGTGATGCTAATTTTATGCCCTACAGCACGATTAAGCAGGGAGGACTTACCCACATTCGGGCGGCCGACTAAGGACACGAACCCGGTGCTGACCGAGCTAATCGTAGGCACTGCTCAGATATTCGAAGGCTTTTCCGGCGGCATCCTGTTCCGCGCCACGACGGCTTGTTCCCTCGCCCTGGAAGCGCTTCGATTCGTTTTCAATCAGACATTCTATGACGAAATGCTGACAGTGCGGCTCGCCACGGACCTCTATAATCTCATACACGGGCAAATCTAATGCATGTTTCTGAAGTAACTCTTGGAGCTTGCTTTTGGGATCCTTTTTAGCAGATTCGGGGGACATATTTCGCAGATAGCCGGAGAACTGATGTAGCACGACACGTCGTGCAGCATCCAATCCGCCGTCTTGGTATACCGCACCGATTACGGCTTCGAAACTGTCGGCGAGAATGGAGTCTCTGTTGAATCCCCCGCTTCTTAATTCTCCACTACCGAGTTCTATACAAGAACCGAGGTCAAGTCGCCTCGCCACTTCAGCTAACGTTTGCTTGCGAACCAGGTCGGCCCTAATTCGACTCAGCACTCCCTCGGCGGCCAGTGGAAATCTTTCATATAAGGCCTCTGCGATGAGAAAGCTAAGAATACTATCTCCCAGGAACTCGAGCCGCTCGTAATTGCGAGCGCTTTTGCTTCGATGAGTAAGTGCTAGCTGAAGTAGGTTATCGTCTTTGAAAGTGTAATTAAGTTTGGTGGTAAGCCTTTCCACAGATTCATTGCCTTAATGGCACTTCCACCTGATTGTTGAAGTCCAGTAATGCACTGACATTGTACACAAGAGGCACGACTCTTTCGTAATCCAATGAGACCTGCATGTGGGCCTTGGTCTTTTGAACCTTCAGTGCCTGCTTGAGGTCCACAATGTCATGGGCGAAATCAATGTACAACATATTATCCAATTTCCGAATTATTGTCGTGCGATTCCAAGTGGGGAACTCGGGTTCCTCTGCCAGAGTTTCCAAGCCCTCTTTCAGTTTCAGATTGTCAAAATAAGGGGGAGCTATCTTCATGGTGAGAAGAGCGCCAAGCGTCATCAGAATGCCAACGGCCAGCAGCCCCCACAATGATAGTCCTGATTGTGAACGCATAGTTGTCTCCCTTAGTTGATGACTTTCGCGATGCGACTCCAATCTACTCCACCGCCGCTCGCGGAGTCCCAACTGAACCATATAAAAAATGCCTTACCAATAATCAAAGTCTCGGGTACAAAACCCCAATATCGACTATCATTACTGTAGTCCCTATTATCGCCCATTACAAAAAAGTGGCCCTCTGGCACGTGAAATTCCATGCGGGAGTTGGGCTTAGCCGTGTCCACTAGAATCTCATGCCCCTCGTCATCCAGTGATTCCACTAGCTGGTGGCCGACCACGTTTCGCTTCCGCCCCTCTTGGAAGGCATAGTCGCCGACCGGAGACTGCGCAATGGCCTTGCCGTTGATATATAGCTTTTTGTTCTCGTAGACGATGTGATCTCCTGGTAGCCCTACGACCCTTTTTATGAAATTTATGGATTCGTCATGTGGAAATCTGAACACCATTACGTCGCCACGGGATGGACTTGAGGTGTCAAACATCTTTGCATTCACTATTGGCAGACGTAAGCCATAGCTGAACTTGCTGACCAATATAAAGTCTCCAACGTGGAGACTAGGGAGCATAGATCCGGATGGGATTCTGAAGGGCTCTACAACGAATGATCTAAGTATGAATACCAACAGAATCACAGGGAAAAAAGCTTTTGAGTATTCTACTATACGAGATTCTTTCGCAGGGCCGTCGCCTTCTGCCACTCGCGCTCTCTGTGGGGCGCCTATAAACTTATCCCACACCCAGACGAGGCCAGTGCCAAGCGAGGCAACAAACAGGAAAAGTGCGAAGTCCATTAGCTGCCCACCCGCAGGACTGCAAGAAAAGCTTCTTGGGGAATTTCAACCGATCCGATCTGTTTCATACGTTTTTTGCCTGCCTTTTGTTTCTCTAGTAGCTTTCGTTTTCGGGTCACATCTCCCCCATAGCATTTCGCTGTAACATTTTTGCGCAGCGCCTTGACTGTCTCCCGAGCGATAATGCGCGAGCCGATTGCCGCCTGAATTGCCACGTCATACATCTGTCTAGGAATCAATTCACGCATTCTTTTAACTAGTTCTCTTCCACGATATTGGCTTTGTTCTTCATGTACGAGTGCCGACAACGGATCCACTCGTTCTCCATTAATCAGCACATCAAGTTTGCACATCGGTGCTGACTGATAGCCTAAGAATTCGTAATCCAGGGAGGCGTAACCCCGGCTCACTGATTTCAATTTATCGAAAAAATCGAGAACCACCTCGTTTAAAGGCAAATGGAACTTGACCATCACCTGGCGACCGTGGAACTGCATGTTCCTTTGGATCCCCCTCTTTTCCACACACAACGACAATACCGGTCCAAGATGTGCCTGCGGTGTGAGAATTCGCGCCTCGATAATGGGCTCTCTGATGTCTTGGATTATATTCTGGGGCGGGAGCATTGCTGGGTTATCTACCGCAAGCGTCTCCCCTGACGTCGTCATGACTTCGTACACTACTGTCGGCGCAGTTGTGATCAAATCCAGATTATATTCGCGTTCCAACCGTTCCTGAACAATCTCCATATGGAGCATGCCCAGAAACCCGCAACGAAATCCGAACCCTAGCGCTTGAGAAGTCTCTGGTTCGTAGTGAAGAGACGCGTCATTGAGGCCGAGCTTACCAAGCGCGTCCCGAAACATCTCGAAATCGGCGGGTACCGTGGGGTATAAGCCGGCGAATACCCGCGGTTTGATTACACGAAATCCGGGCAACGGTTGTACGGTGGCCTGCGTCGCGCTAGCGACTGTGTCGCCAACTTTTGCGCTTTTTACATCTTTTACACCTGCAAGCATATAGCCGACGTCACCCGCTCTTAGTACTTGGCTTGGGGTACGTTTTGGCGTGAAAACTCCAACTTGTTCCGTGATGTATTCCGCCCCAGTCGCCATCATTCGAATCTTCTGCTTGATCGGGAGAGATCCATCCACCACACGTACCAATGATACTGTACCCAGGTAGTTGTCAAACCAAGAATCCATAATGAGGGCTTTAACAGGACCGTCGGGGTCCCCTTGTGGCGCAGGCAACTTCCGCACCACGGCCTCCAACAACTCCTCGACGCCCTGCCCCGTTTTAGCGCTGACTTTAATTGCATTGCTACAGTCAATTCCAATCAAGTCTTCTATCTCCATCATCACACGGTCGGGCTCGGCAGCAGGCAGATCGATTTTGTTTAGTACAGGCAGCACCTCGAGTCCCAATTCGATGGCGGTGTAACAATTGGCGACGGTTTGCGCCTCCACGCCTTGCACTGCGTCGACAACCAGCAGGGCTGCCTCGCAGGCGGTTAGTGATCTTGATACCTCATAAGAAAAGTCTACGTGCCCGGGGGTATCGATTAGATTTAGTTGATACTCATGACCGTCTCGAGCCCGATAGCATAGCGTCACATTTTGGGCCTTGATAGTAATGCCGCGCTCGCGTTCCAGATCCATGGAATCAAGCACTTGATCGGCCATCTCCCGAGGACTAAGCGCTCCACAAATTTGGATGAATCTGTCCGCTAACGTGGATTTGCCATGATCCACATGCGCGATGATGGCGAGGTTTCGCTTCTTGGATTGATCACGCGCTTGCATAATTTCTCCGTACTGGCGATTCATCTACAACAAAAAAGGGCGCCGGGGCGCCCCGTATACATACCCATATGGTCAAAACTTAACTGATGCGACTAGGGATACAGCTGACCCTTAGCCGTCGACACTAATGACGATGAACAAAGAACGCGTGCTCCTCCTGATCAAGACCGGAATAGATCGATCGCTTGGAAGATCCTTGGTGAGTGACTTGAAATGAGCGACATCTTCAACACGTTTCCCGTCGACCTGCAATATTAGATCTCCGGCACGCAGCCCCGAACGGCTTCCAGGGCCTGAACCGACCTCCGTCACCGCTACCCCATGATCCAGATTGGAGTCCGCCCTTTGTTTCTGTGTAAGTTCCTCTACTTGTATTCCTAGAGATTCAGACTCAGTTTGCTGATTCGGTGTTTGCGCGGAGACTTGAAGCTTGTCTTCCGGCAACTCGTCGATTACTACGGTGACAATAATAGCCTCGCGGTTTCTCACCACCTCAAGTTCCACCTCCTCACCCACGGGTGTTGCACCGACCAGCGGCGGCAACTCTGACATGGCATCGATTGCTTGACCCCTATAGGTGACGATTACGTCCCCTTCTTTCAAGTCCGAACGTGACGCCGGACCTCCTGAAATAATCTCTGAAATCAGTGCTCCCTTAGGTTTATTTAGATTGAAGGATTCGGCCAATTCACTGGTCACGCGTTGTATTCCCACCCCGAGCCAGCCACGGCGAACGTGACCATTGCTTCTTAGCTGCTCCACTATGTTCATTGCTAAATCTATAGGAATGGCGAAGGACAACCCCATAAAACCACCTGTGCCACTGTATATTTGGGCATTAATCCCTACCACTTCGCCATCCAAGTTGAACAGCGGTCCTCCGGAGTTCCCGGGATTAATGGCAACATCGGTCTGAATGAAGGGAACGTAGTTCTCATTGGGGAGACTTCTGCCCTTTGCCGACACAATGCCCGCGGTTGCACTGCTCTCGAAGCCGAATGGCGAGCCGATGGCGAGAACCCATTCGCCCACTGAGAGGCGGCTTGGATCACCGATTGTTACGGTTGGTAAATTGACCGCATCGATCTTGAGCAGGGCAACATCGGTGCGACGGTCCGAGCCCACAACCTCGGCAGTCAACTCTCGTCGATCAGTCAGTCGGACCACAATTTCACTTGCATCAGCGATCACATGGGCGTTAGTTAAAATATAACCGTCATTAGAGATGATGAACCCCGATCCTAGGGGGCGCACATCACTTCCCTGGGGACCCTCTTCCAAAAATCTGCGCAGGAAATCGTGCAACGGACTGTCTTCGGGTAGATCGGGCATATCAAAACCAGGTGGTAGGGAGCGCCTCGGTATACCCTGGTCTGTACTGATATTCACCACTGCCGGCGCATTGTGTTTGACCAACTGCGCAAACCCAGGCAGCTTTGACATGTCGCTGAACGCAGGCGTGCCATATAAGCCACAGACGAATGTAATAGCCACAAGCAGAGGCAATGCTCGGCTCAAACTTATGGATGTTTGGTCGAGTCGATGCGCTAAGCCTGTGTCAGCAAACCAACGCGTGGGGCCCAACGGGCGTTTGCGGTCGCTGTATTTCACTGCATCAGCCCAAAATAGGCGTTCGATGGTGTCATCTCAAGCTCGATACTACCAGAGCCGAGGCACTGTGATCATCCGTGGGTTGGGGCCCAACGCGGACACAGGCAAGCCAGAAACAGATCTAAAACTGGTACTTTTCGGTGGGCTCAGATGCTATCGTGGTGTGACCGACATTCCTATCATGTCCACAGTCTTACTAGGAACTTCTCCCACCACGGTTATTTGATGATCTTCGATCACGGTACCGAATGCGTGTACCGCCCCCATGCTGCTCATACCGAGCATTGATGCCTGTTCACTAGGTTTAGTTTTTTTCTCAATAAATACGGACACGGCTGCCAGGCCGTCCGAATACACTAGATGTTCGACTGTCTGTCGACTTACCGGTGACAGCCGCCTAACTCGCCCGGATAGCATAAAGCCGTCGGGTATTTCCGTTACCTCCCAGTTCAGGGATGTGGGTTCTTGGTTCACGTCAGGATCTAGTCCGAACCATTTCAACTCCTGTTTCGGTGTACTCGGCGTGAGGTCGTCGACAGAAACGTCCCCGTCAAGATTTATTTGGGTAAACATATACTGTTCGATTGACTCGCCAAATGAGTCAACTAGATCGGCCTTTAACAGAAGACCGGTCTCATTATCTGCCCAGAGATTATATCCATATCGGAACTCATCTTTCGGTTCGATGATGATCTGTTGCGTTTGCCTTTGCGCGATGCGGCCTAACTTTCCGAGACGGAAGTCATAGTTCAAATGTAGCTTATCGATGCGCCTTGGAAGAATACTGGGGAAGTTTGCGTCTGACGCTTGACGCAGCTCGCGAAATCCGATCTTCTGATCCGGCAGATAACACCAGACCTGCCGATCATCCCGAATCACTTCTCTGGTGGCGCCATTCAGGGAATAAAGACGCTCCCTCACTAGCCCATCATCAACTATGTGAATCACCCGCATTGCCTCGATCTGCCCGTCATGCATGTATACAAACATGCCGTCGTAACTGATGGCAGTAGAGGCTTCATTCATCTTCATCAGCCAATCTGCAGCATTTCCGGCATATGCCGATGCATTGGCGGCACATACGGCCGCGAGCAACACAGATCCAATCAACCTGCCTGGTCTACTGACTCGCATCGTAGCTTACAAACTTGGCATATGACATGAGTCCATTCATTCCGGAGGCGGGTGTAAATTCGCCGTGCTCCACCAGAAAGGCATTGAGGGCAGTCTCCATCTCCGGCTGATTCGTCTGCCAATGGGTCGCCCGGTCTTCTGCGACCTGAAGTGCATCGTTTTGGGTTACCCCGGAGTTCAATTGAAAGCCAAACACTGCCAGCGCCCCGAGCGACGCGGCCAATGCCAGGGGGAGCACCCGAGTCGATATTCGCTTAATCACTTGGGCTGACCCTGGAGCAGGAGCGATCTGCGTTGGCTCTTGTTCAATCTTTTGCAAGATATGCTGATGCTGATCCGGATTCCAGGAGAGCGGCTCAGCGCGTATCGCTGCACCGATCAAATGATAACGACTCCAGGTGTTCCTGCGTTCAATATCACCCTTCAAGCGTCGCACTATCTGCGTCGCTTCTTCAGGATCGACTTCGCCGTCCAAAAATGCAGATATCTTTTCATTCATGCAACAAATCCTCTAACTCTGAAAACTAGTCCACTATCGTCATTAATCCAGCAATGGGCGTAATTCCTTATCTATCGCCTCGCGAGCCCGGAATATCCTCGAGCGCACAGTGCCAATCGGACACTCCATCGCGGTGGCGATTTCTTCGTAACTCAAACCATCTAGTTCCCGCAAAGTAATGGCCATTCTTAGGTCGTCCGGTAGCGCCTGTAATGCCTGGGCGACGGTCCGCGCCAATTCATGGCTCAATACACTCGCTTCTGGAGTGGCAATTTCACGGAGTTTCTTCCCCACCTCTGTTAATTCGGCATCTCCAGCTTCGATGTCTGTGTTTGGGGGTCGACGGCTCTGCGATACCAAATAGTTCTTTGCAGTGTTTATGGCTATCCGGTAGAGCCAGGTATAAAACGCACTATCCCCCCGAAAGCGACCGATCGCACGGTACGCCTTGATAAATACCTCTTGTACGATATCTTCAACTTCCGATTGGTCGTACACATATCTCGATACTAGATTGCCAAGCTTGTGCTGGTACTTCCGTACCAGCAGGTCGAACGCCGCCTTATCTCCTCGCTGTACCTGTTCAACAAGTAACTGGTCTGCACTCCGCTTCTCCATCTCAGACAAGCCTATCGCGATCTCCAGAGAAGGAGAGCATCGTCAAACCAAAGAGACAACCGAAGAGGTACAAAGTTCGCCGCAATCACCCAGAATTGTGTATTTTTGTTGATTTGTCCCTGCGGGATGATCGGTACAGGCATGCTATCTGCTAGATCCATCGCTATAATACCGCAAATCAAAAGAACCCGCTCTTTCTCCCTCACCTCTAAGTGACAAACAGTCGTTCTCAGCATGTTGTGATCGTAGGCGGTGGACTCGCCGGAATCAGCTTGGCCCTAAGGCTCGCCGATGCGGATATTCGTGTGGTAATGATATCGAAGAGCGCATTGACTGAAGGATCCAGCCGCTATGCGCAGGGTGGGATCGCGGCTGTGCTGAGTCGAGATGATTCGGTGCAAGATCACATTGACGACACCTTGGCCGCGGGCGCGGGACTTAGTCGACCACACGTGGTCGACTATGTTGTAAATAACGGCCCACAGACCGTTCAATGGCTAATCGATAAGGGGGTCGGGTTCAGTCGCAACACTGAGCCAGTAGATGAGTTTGAGTACCACCTGACCCGGGAGGGTGGACACAGCCGTCGTCGTGTTATCCATGTCGACGATGCCACAGGGCGTGCCGTGGAGAACACACTCGAGGCCCTGGTCCGATCTCATCCCAACATCCGGCTACTGGAAAATCATATCGTCATCGATTTGTTGACCTCAGACCGACTCGGTCTTCCGTATGCCAGGCGTTGCATCGGGCTGTATGCACTCGACCGACTGTCAAGCCAGGTGATTGCCGTGGCCGCCGGCTGCGTGGTCTTGGCAACGGGAGGCGCATCAAAAGCTTATCTGTATACCAGCAATCCCGATACCTCTACCGGTGATGGAATCGCCATGGCCTGGCGCTCGGGTTGCCGGGTGGCAAACATGGAATTTGTGCAGTTTCACCCCACCTGTTTATATCATCCACAGGCCAAGTCTTTTCTGATCTCTGAGGCCGTCCGGGGTGAGGGCGGTCGCCTGTTGTTGCCCGGTAAGGGTCCTTTTATGCGGACACATGATGCGCGTGAAGAGCTCGCCCCACGTGACATTGTCGCAAGGGCCATCGACTACGAAATGAAACGTGGTGGTTTTGACCACATCTACCTAGACATCAGTCATAGACCACCCGATTTTGTTCGGTCTCATTTTCCAAACATATACGAACGCTGTCTGGAATATGGATTCGACATGACCAAGGAGCCGCTCCCGGTGGTCCCCGCTGCCCATTACACCTGCGGAGGCATAGTGGTGGATCTTCACGGCTGCACAGACTTGGCGGGTCTTTATGCAATTGGCGAATGTAGTTTCACTGGTCTGCATGGAGCAAATCGGCTGGCCAGCAATTCCTTGTTGGAATGCCTGGTGTTTGCTGAGGCGGCACATTTGGATATCAGCGAGAAGCTTCATCAGATGACCCCGCCGGAAACAGACATACCGCCGTGGGACGAAAGCCGCGTTACCGATCCAGACGAACAAATTGTGGTATCGCATAACTGGGACGAATTACGGCGCTTTATGTGGGACTATGTTGGTATTGTGCGCACCGACAAACGACTCCAGCGCGCACTGCATCGAGCAAAGCTGTTGCGAGAGGAAATACGAGACTATTACAGCAATTTCAAGATTAATAACGATCTTCTTGAACTACGTAACCTCGTCGAGGTGGCGGAACTCACGATAACCTCAGCATTGTGCCGTAAAGAAAGTCGTGGACTGCACTACACTCTGGACTATCCACGACCAGATCCCGACAGAGCAGCTGTAGATACTATGTTGACACCGCAAGACTCAGCCGCATCGCACCGCAGCTCTCGCGACTCAGCTTCCGGCTGAGTATTGTTCGCGCAGAGAGAGGCCCAAGACTACACGCAGTATCCTGAAGTTGTCTTCGGTTAGGGAATCTCTGCACAGCAACACCGTATGTGTATCACTCGTCCCTGAAGAAAAGCGCAGTATTAACATTTGTGGATGAACAAATATATTCGGCAATAGCTGTGCCACGTATCTTTCGCCTGAACGAGATGTAAGAGTCCAAGACTTATCAACATTGCGCTCGAGCTCAACGATGGCACGGCGATTCCAGCGTAGCACATGGGTGCCGAATACTTGCCAAAAACTCATGATTACAACGACTGCGCCGCACCATATGAATATAGATGGTATGGGCAACTGTACAACAACAGGTATGACGCCTAGCTGTACGACTAGCAATAACAACCCAAGCCGTAACGACGGCTTCGGTTTAACTATTAACGACATTGCGAATCCGTTCGACTATGGATCTGTAGTGCGGCTCCGTTGGTATCACATTGCCCAAAAACCAGTCATAGAGAACTGGGTCTTGAAGATCAAGTAACGATTCGAAGGAAGATTTCTCTTTCTGGTTAAGTTCTCGGTAATGGCTGATCACGAACGTTTTCAATATCAGATCTAGCTCGCGCATGCCGCGCCGACAACGCCATAACAATCGACCGCTCATTTCACTTGGTGTGAGTGTCACAGTCGCTGCACCATCAGTTTTTTGATTTCTGCAATGGCTTTTGCTGGATTAAGTCCTTTTGGGCAGGTCTTGGCGCAATTCATAATGGTGTGGCAACGATACAATCGGAACGGATCCTGCAACGCGTCCAACCTTTCGCCCTTGGCTTCGTCCCTAGTGTCTACTATCCACCGATAGGCTTGTAGAAGTGTGGCGGGTCCCAGATATCTCTCGGCATTCCACCAATAGCTCGGACAACTGGTTGAACAACACGCGCATAAGATGCATTCGTATAGACCATCAAGCTTTTCTCGGTCTTCTTTTGATTGCAGTCGTTCGCGATCAGGTGCTGGTGGTGTATGGGTCTGGATCCACGGTTCAATAGATCGATATTGTGCATAGAAATGTGTTAGGTCGGGCACCAGATCTTTTACCACGGGCAAATGCGGCAGGGGATATACGGTGACATCATTGGTCACCTCATCGATCGGTTTGATGCACGCGAGAGTATTAGTGCCATCGATGTTCATGGCGCAGGAACCACAGATCCCTTCCCTGCAGGAGCGTCGAAAAGTCAGTGTGGCATCCATTTCGTTCTTAATCTTAATCAGCGCATCCAGGACCATCGGACCGCAGGTATCAAGTGAAACTTCGTAGGAGTCTAGGCGAGGGTTATCGCCGGAATCCGGATCCCACCTATAGATCTTGAACTTCTTAATTGATCTTGCGGGGCTCGGAGCGGAGTGTGACTTCCCTGAGGTCAGGATTGAGTCTGCGGGGAGTCGAAATTGAGCCATGCGTCACCTCAACTGGTCAATACCATTACGGACAGGCTGCCTAGGGTCTAATAGACCCGTGCCTTAGGCGGAATAGATTCTATCTCATCTGAGAAAGGTTCTAGATGCACCGGTCGGTAATCAATACGAGTGGCCCCCTGATCCGTTAGCCACACCAATGTGTGCTTAAGCCAATTCTCATCGTCGCGCTCAGTGAAGTCTTCGCGAGCATGCCCACCGCGACTTTCGGTTCGGTTGTGTGCCGAGTGTATTGTCACTAGTGCCTGGCGTAACAAATTCTCGAGCTCCAGGGTTTCCACCAAATCGGAGTTCCATATAAGGGAGCGATCTGAAACACTGACATCTGCAAAAGACTCCCAGGTTCGCGCCAGTGAATTGATTCCGTCTTCAAGCACATCTCCATCGCGGAAGACTGCGCAGTTATTCTGCATGATCTTTTGCATCTCCAGTCTGATCTCCGCGGTGGGACGACCTCCCGAGGCGTGACGCAGCCTGTCGAGGCGTGCAAGCGCGGCTTCACCCGCGTCTGGCCAAAGTGGCCTGTGCGGATTTCCGGATTTAATTGACTCGGCCACGCGATGTGCCGCTGCACGCCCGAACACCACCAGATCGAGCAATGAGTTAGAACCCAGACGATTGGCACCGTGGACAGAGACACAAGCTGCCTCCCCGATTGCCATCAGACCGGGTACTACGGCATCGGGGTCACCATCTCTCAGAGTGACGACTTCTCCGTGGAAATTTGTAGGAATGCCTCCCATGTTGTAGTGGACCGTGGGCAGCACTGGAATCGGCTGTTTGGTCACATCCACGCCGGAGAAAATCTTCGCGGTTTCGGAAATGCCGGGAAGACGTTCATGCAACACTTCCGGACCGAGATGCTCTAGGTGCAGGTTTATGTGGTCTTGTTCCGGGCCGACGCCGCGTCCGTCGCGTATCTCAATAGTCATGGAGCGACTTACGACATCTCGGGAAGCCAGATCTTTAGCATTGGGGGCATATCGTTCCATAAACCGTTCGCCACCGGCGTTGGTGAGATAACCCCCTTCACCTCGCGCACCCTCGGTGATTAAACATCCGGCGCCGTATATCCCAGTCGGGTGAAACTGAACGAACTCCATATCTTGTAGCGGCAGTCCCGCCCCTAAAACCATAGCATTACCATCTCCGGTGCAAATGTGCGCTGAGGTGCACGAAAAATATGTTCGGCCGTAACCTCCGGTCGCCAACATCACACAATGTGCGCGGAAACGATGGATTGTGCCCTCCTCCAATGACCAGGCCATAACACCTCGACACGCACCCTCATCGTCCATGATCAAATCAAAGGCAAAATATTCGATAAAGAACTCCACGTCGTGCTTCAACGATTGTTGATACAAGGTGTGCAACATCGCATGGCCGGTCCGATCTGCCGCTGCGCAGGTTCGCATCGCCAAGCCTTCGCCGAAGTGTGTGGTCATACCACCAAACGCACGCTGGTAAATGCGTCCATCCTCAGTACGTGAAAACGGTACACCGAAATGTTCAAGCTCTGTTACGGCTGCGGGTGCTTCCCGACACATGTATTCGATAGCATCCTGATCACCCAGCCAATCCGAGCCCTTCACGGTGTCGTACATATGCCAGCGCCAATCGTCCTCGCTCATGTTGCCGAGCGCGGCACTGATTCCGCCTTGGGCGGCGACGGTGTGACTGCGTGTGGGAAAGACTTTAGTAATACAGGCTGTGGACAATTTCGCCTGCGCAGCGCCGAAGGAAGCCCGCAGACCGGCGCCGCCGGCGCCAACCACCACCACATCATAGGTGTGGTCGACAATCTTATAGGCTTTCTGCACTAGGCGTTAGCTCCCCAATGCAATTCGCAAGATCGAGATAAACGCAATGACCGCGAGCAGCGTAGCGATAAATTTGGTACCAATTATAGTGGCGAACTTGAACCACTCGGACTGCACGTAATCTTCCCAGACTACTTGCATACCGAGTTGTGTATGATAGAGGCCAACAGATACAAATAAGATTAGCAGTGCGGAATTTAGTGGCGAACGCATCCAGGCGGCCACTTCGGCGTGATCTGCTCCTGTCAGTCTGGCAACACAGATTACCAGCCAAACAGTAAGTGGAACTAAGGCGAGTGCGGTCACGCGTTGCCACCACCAATGATTGACGCCTTCTTTCGCAGAGCCTAGGCCCTGCACTTGACTAAGCGGTGAACGTAAGCTCATACGTTATCTGCCATAGCATAACCGATTAGCCACGCGGACAGCGTTAGAACTAATGACGCCACAACCACTGCCCAGCCTGATATGTATACAGTCCTCATCTCAAAACCCATTCCGATATCCCAAAACAAATGACGAATACCGTTACAAAGGTGATAGAACAGAGCGTAAGACCATCCCAGTAATAACAATTTACCAATCACAGAACCAAAGAAAGAACGGATTGTGTTATAGGCATCAGGGCCACTTGCAATGGCCATAATCCAGTACACCAGCATCACTGTCCCCAGGGCCAGGAATATACCGGTGGCTCGATGGGTAATAGATAGTACAGAGGTAAGCTGTGGCTTGTAGATCTGTAGGTGTGGAGAGATAGGCCGAGTTCGGATGGCCATAAAAACACTACGCCCTTTGCATGACAAGCAGGGTTACGGAATTTGGCGCATTTGGCGTCCGCCTTTCAAAAATCGGTACAGCGACCATTACGCTCCCAATCTCCATAGCGAGTAGGTTCTGGCCCTTTCGGCCCTCCAATTTCCTTCTTATTTGTCGGTTGAGCGAACCCCGGTTTAGACGCGTCTACGCACTGTCGCCATTCTGCACGTTCGGTCTTAGGGCGCTGTTTGCAATCATTCATCGGGCATTCATCGTTGATGTTTGTGACACAATATTCCAGTAACATACCCGTAGAAGTCAAGCCGTCTTACTGATGTGGTCTGTAGCATATTTGAGCTTAATAATTTTCGCTGATGGTGACATAGCCCATATGTCTAGAGACGCGCTATTATAGGTTTACGCAGCTACTCCCAGGTCTTGTTAGTTTATCGCGTTGATTTATCCTAGTCGCAAATATCGATGAGAAAGGACTGGCAAGATTTACTGCGTGCGACTGGCGCACATTTCCAGGGCAGTCAGGTCGCCCACTTCAATGACCCGGCTGGCGAGCGACAGGCCACCGCCACTAAAGATGTTATCTGTGTGCTCTCCCATGAGACTCTGGTCACAGCCCATGGGCCTGATGCTGAACACTTTCTCCAGGCTCAGCTCACCAATGATGTCGGGGAGGTCTCCACAAAACGGTCTCAGCTTACAGCCTATTTGAACCCTAAGGGTCGCATGCTAGGTATGTTTCGCCTTGTGCAGTATGGGAAGGACACTTTTGTCCTGAAAACGAGGTTGGAAATCCGTGATGAGCTGTTAACACGCCTACAAACCTATGTGCTTAGATCCAAGGTTATGCTAAGCGCAGCAGACGACAGCATGGTGGCCCTTGGCGTTTCCGGGCCTGGTGTCGCGCGTCAATTGGAACAAGTATTTGGAGTGGTGCCGGATGCAACAGATGCCTGCCTGACCGCCGGCCACTTGACCTTAGTACGGGTCCGCGGCGCAACAGTACCACGTTTTGAAATTCTTGGATGTTGTGAGAATGCGCTGGACGTTTGGCGGCGACTTGCCGACGCCACCCAGCCAGTGGGGGCGAGCTGTTGGGCGTGGCAGGACATACTTGCAGGCATCCCCTGTGTACTACCACAAACCATCGCTGAGTTCGTGCCGCAGATGGCCAATCTAGATCTGTTAGGTGGCGTAAGCTTTCAAAAAGGATGTTTTCCTGGCCAAGAGATCGTCGCTCGACTTCATTACCTCGGCAAATTAAAGCAACGCATGATCCTGGCGAGGGTAGAAAGTTATTCCCCGGTGTCTGCCGGAGCACACATATATTCACCCGTGCGGGCCAATCAGAGCGTGGGTACGGTGGTGGACGCTCAACCGGGAGTCGAGGGCGACTACGATCTGTTAGCGGTTGTCCAGCTTAGTAGCTACCACACTGGGGAATTATTTCTAGAGAGTCTGACTGGCCCGCGTCTCGTGCTAAGGCCGCTACCTTACAACTGGGACCATTCTTGCTAGCGCCATGAGCTTAGTAGAAACGGTGCGGCTCACTCTTCAATGATTTGAAAGAATATTTCGTCCTTCTTGATCATCCCTAGATCGGAGCGCGCGCGTTCCTCAATCGCATCCAGACCCGTTTTCAAATCCACCACCTCGGCCTGCAAGATTGTGTTGCGATGTTGTAGCCGTTGGTTTTCTTGTTTTGTTGCGGCAACCGTTTTCTGTAAACGCCAGAGCTCCACTAATCCCTTATCGCCCACCCAAAGCGTGTATTGAAGCTCGACGAAAAGGAACATTAGTCCAGCGAGCAGGATCTTCATATTGCTGCGGCCATATCTTTTTTTCTGATGATACCAAGACAACGGCTATACTGCACGCTGACCGTTTGAAAAAACTATATTTTGGCGAAAAGTCGGAAGGAGTCATTCAGGCTAGGTAACCAGGTCGCCACTAGCCACCGTAAACTGCACTTCCCGGATAATACGCATTGGTACCCAACTCCTCTTCTATCCGAAGTAGTCTATTGTATTTTGCCACGCGTTCAGAACGACATAGTGAACCAGTCTTAATCTGTCCTGCATTGGTCGCCACAGCCAAATCGGCTATTGTTGTGTCTTCGGTCTCTCCCGATCGATGCGAGATGATAGCTCTATAGTTGGCGTCATGAGCCATGCGGACGGCGGCTAGAGTTTCCGAGAGAGTGCCGATCTGATTCAGTTTGATTAAAATTGAATTGGCGACGCCATGCTCAATACCCTTCATGAGTAGCTTGGTATTCGTCACAAACAAGTCGTCGCCGGTTAGTTGAATCCTGTGGCCAAGGAGCTGCGTCAGTTTCTCCCATCCTTTCCAATCAGATTCCGCCATACCGTCTTCGATGGATGCGATAGGGTATTGGTTCACCCAATTTGTCAGATACGTCGCGAATTCGTCGGGACTCAGTTGTTGCTGTTCCGCCTCGAGTACATAGTGCCCATCCAAACAAAATTCAGAACTCGCCACGTCTAACGCTAGCAGCACGTCATGGCCAAGCCGATAGCCCGCCACTTCGGTCGCATCGGCAACAAGTTTTATTGCAGCCTCGTTGGATGCTAGGCTCGGGGCAAATCCCCCTTCATCTCCAACGGATGTGGCCAGTCCCTGCTCATTAAGCAGCGCTTTTAATGAATGGAATATTTCCGCGCCGCACCTCACCGCCTCAGCGAAACACTGTGCACCCACCGGGAGTATCATAAATTCCTGGAAATCCAAGGAATTATCGGCATGCTGACCGCCATTGAGGATGTTCATTTGCGGCACCGGCATCTGCAGTGTAGGGTCGTTGTTTCCGTATTGCCGCGCCAGATTTCTATAAAGCGGCTCTGCGTAGCTAACCGCGGCAGCTTTGGCCGTAGCCAGTGAAGTAGCCAAGATGGCATTTGCTCCTAACCGGCTCTTATTCTCCGTGCCGTCTAGCTCTATCATACGGTGGTCGATGCGTTGTTGATCTTCTGCTGCCCGGCCACGCAAGGCTTGTCGGATTTCGCCGTTCACATTCGCCACGGCTCGTGATACGCCCTTGCCGTGATAATGGCTGGGATCACCGTCTCTTAACTCCAGTGCCTCGAGCGTGCCGGTGGAGGCACCAGATGGCACTGCGGCGCGGCCCACGGCGCCGTCGTGGAGCACCACTTCGGCTTCGACGGTGGGGTTACCGCGGGAGTCCAGGATAGAGCGTGCCCGAATATCTTGTATGGTGGCCATTATTGCGGGTGTTCAACCCAGCTACTGCCTGGTATCAGCATCGATGTGGCTTTCGCTCAAAGGGTTTTGTTTGGCCACTTGGTCGATGGACTTCAGTACCACAAGTAGCGACTCCATTTGATCCAACGGCCACGCATTGGGTCCATCGCTAGGCGCTTTGCTGGGGTTGGGGTGAGTTTCCATAAATAGGCCGGAGATGCCGGCTGCTACGGCGGCACGTGCCAACACCGGGATGTGGGTCCGTTCGCCACCCGAACAAGACCCCTGCCCACCGGGTAGCTGCACTGAATGGGTCGCATCGAATACCACTGGACACTGCGTTTGTCGCAAGATGGCCAATGAACGCATATCCACAACCAGATTGTTATAGCCAAAGCAGGTGCCGCGCTCACACACTAAAGTGCGACCACTGCCGCCACCTGCAATGGACTTGGCTACGACGTGCGTCATCTCGTAGGGCGACAGGAACTGACCCTTCTTGATATTTACCGGCTTGCCGCTTGCGGCCGCTGCCTGAATCAGGTCAGATTGGCGGCACAGAAACGCTGGGGTTTGCAGCACGTCTACCACAGACGCAGCGATCTCCACCTCGGCTACACTGTGTACGTCCGTGAGGACCGGCACACCTACTTGCCGTTGTACCTCCTTCAACGTTGACAATCCTTCGTCTATCCCGGGACCACGGTAAGAACTGACTGAAGTCCGATTCGCCTTGTCGTAGGATGATTTATAGATGAAAGGTATTGCCAGCTTCTCTGTAATTTCTTTGAGTTGGCCTGCGGTATCCACCGCAAAATCTAGGGATTCGATGACGCACGGACCCGCGATCAGGAAAAGCGGTTGAGATAGCCCGACTTCAGTGCCGCAAAGATTCAATGGGTGGCAGCCCGCTGCAGACGGTGTCCTTCATTCTGGGACCGGGCTGCAGCGACATATCCTTTGAATAGAAGATGACCGTCACGCGGAGAAGAAGTGAATTCAGGGTGAAACTGACAAGCGATAAACCAAGGATGGTCAGGAATTTCTATTACCTCCACCAGATCATCGGCCGAAGTGCCGGTAACTTCTAGACCAAATTTAGATAGATTTTGACGGTAATTGTTGTTGACTTCATAGCGGTGACGGTGGCGTTCTAATATCTTCTGCTTTCCATACTGCGCGTGCACTAGAGACTCAGATTTGAGGTACACAGTTTGTTCACCCAGTCGCATGGTGCCGCCCAAATCAGTGTCGGTCCCGCGCTGTTCCAAAGTGCCATCGGCATTGGTCCATTCAGTGACAAGCCCGATCACCGGGTCCGGAGTACCGGGATCAAACTCCGTACTGTGGGCACTCGTAAGTCCAGCAACATTACGAGCGAATTCAATAACCGCTACTTGCATCCCAAGACAGATGCCCAAATAAGGGATACCGTTGGTGCGGGCGAACTCTACCGCACATATCTTGCCTTCGATACCGCGCTCCCCAAATCCACCTGGTACCAGGATCGCGTCAGCACCTTGTAGGCAGGCAGTCCCATCGTGTTCGATGGTTTCTGAATCTACATATTGGATGTCGATCTCCGTGCGAGTATGGATCCCGGCATGGACTAGCGCCTCTGATAACGACTTGTACGACTCAGTGAGATTCACGTATTTGCCAACCATGGCAATTTTGGCTCTGCCTGTTGGGTGTTCCCCATCGAAGACCACACTCTGCCATTCGGTTAGATCAGCCTCCGCGGCGTCGATACCCAGCTGCCGTAGCACTATCTCATCCAATGCTTGTGCATGCAGCTCGCCAGGGATCTTATAAATGTTATTGACATCCACCCCTGAAATTACGGCCTCCGTTGACACATTGGTAAATAACGCAATCTTGCGCCTTGCATCCTCTGGCAGTTGTTCGCGCACTCGGCATAGTATTACGTCTGGCTGAATACCGATGCTCCTCAGTTCTTTCACCGAATGCTGGGTCGGTTTTGTCTTAATCTCTCCGGCCGCGTCGAGGCGAGGTACTAGTGTGAGATGAATAAATACCGTGTTTTGGTTGCCTAATTCGATTCGCATTTGCCGAATTGCCTCGAGAAACGGCAATGACTCAATATCGCCGACCGTCCCACCGACTTCGACCAGCGCTATTTCGGAACCCTCCGCGCCGCCACGAATACAGGATTTAATCTCGTCAGTAATATGAGGAATTACTTGAACTGTACCACCTAAGTATTCTCCCCGTCTCTCTTTTTTTATCACACGCTCGTATATCTGGCCGGTGGTGAAGTTGTTACGATGGCCCATGGTCGTGCGCACGAAGCGTTCGTAATGCCCAAGGTCCAAGTCGGTTTCAGCGCCATCAGCGGTCACGAACACCTCGCCATGCTGGAACGGACTCATAGTCCCAGGATCAACGTTGATGTAAGGGTCGAGCTTAAGTAAGGTGACTTTGATGCCGCGTGCTTCCAGCAACGCGCCCAACGAGGCGGCTGAGATGCCTTTGCCCAACGAGGACACAACACCACCGGTAATAAAGACGTATTTGGTCATGGATTCCCGTTTCTCGGCTCCGCGGGAAGCGGCTCCAAACGGAACGGCAGCTTACCAAAGCCGGCGTCTCGCTACAATAAATTTCGGCTTTTGCTTAAACCAGTGCAGGCTAAGCCGACAAGTGACCCAATGGTTCCACTCGGATAGATACCCCAGCCTCGGTTGGATTTGCCTGAAATGGGGCAAACACCGCTACGCGCGGCACTGCAGCGAGGCGTTCTCCGATGTATACCAGCGGAACCAAGCGACGTTCCCACGGCGGAATCCCAGCTGTCTGGTAGAGTTTTTTGAGGCTGTGGCGATGACACCGCAAGGGCAACTGCGCTCGCTCACCCCCGCGCCTCCAGCGCAGTGTCAGTATGCCGTCTGTGATATGTCGTTTCGCGATGTCGGAACCGCCGACTTCAGTCGCGACAAGCCGCAGGCCAGCGCCCACAAGTTCCAAGGGCTGAGTCCAGTGCCATGCTACTTCGCCTTGCGGTTCGCCAGCCGCTAATTTGGCCATGGTGTATAACCCATCCCGGTACCGCCTTACTTCTGTGCCGTTCCAAGCAATCAAGGCGTCACCCTGACCTTGGCTACAGCGACAGCGAGCGATGAGTTGATCGAGCCGACTACGCGATGGGACCGGAAAACCCTGAGATCGGAGCCAGAACCGCAGCATATTACGGGTACGAGCCGGACTAAGCGCGTTTATACCAGAGACCGACAAAACCGCGTCGTTGCCAAACAGATGTGGACACCCAAAGCGTAAACAACGCTTCATGTCCGCCTCGGCGACGCCATCAAGGATTTGCTTTGCGTCGCCCATATGTTGTGTTACCCGCTGCAGTACGGTTGGCAGCTGTGGCCAGCGCATCCGCAATTTCGGGATTACTTGGTGCCGTAAGTAGTTACGATCCAGACCAATGTCCTCGTTAGTTGGATCCTCTATCCAGCGCAGCCCCACTGTCTCAGCATAATGGTGCAATGCGCCGCGATCAAAGCCTAGCAGCGGCCGCATAAGCAACCCTGTGCCTAGCGGTCGAGTTACAGGCATGCCCACAAGACCATTGATACCGCTGCCTCGAAGCAACTGCAGTAACAGTGTCTCCGCCTGGTCGTCGCGGTGGTGGGCCGTCGCCAATGGGCATGCTGCCGTCACCTGGCTGGAGAACCATGCGTAACGTGCTCGGCGCGCTTGTTGTTCAGCACTCTGACCGGGCGCGAGAGAGACGTTAAGACGTTCCACCTGACAAGGCACCTTGTAGCCCTCACATATCCGACGACAATGCTCCTCCCAGTCAAGGGATTCAGCGACCAGCATGTGATTAGCATGTAACGCGGATACTGATACCAAACCGCGTTCACGCAAGCTTACCAATGCATGGAGCAACACATGGGAGTCCAAACCGCCGCTAAACGCCACTTGCACATGACAACCTCGACCCAGCTCGATCTGGTCAAACAATACTGATTGGAGAGATTCGGCGCTAAATGTCCGGCCGGCCTGCGCCACCCGTTACATCCCTAAGTATCGAATTTGCCGTAACTCATCAATCGCTCGTGACGTTGAGCGACAAGATCGCGAACAGGAAGCTCCTGCAACTCCCTTAAATGAACGAGTAACGCCTGTTTGAGGTCTTGAGCCATGGAATCCACATCGCGATGCGCGCCACCTAGAGGTTCGCGCACCACGGCATCGATCAGCCCGTACTCCTTCAAGCTCGTCGTAGTCATACGCATGGCCGCGGCAGCATCCGCTGCCCTTTCGGCGCTTTTCCACAAGATCGACGCGCATCCTTCCGGTGAGATCACAGAATAGGTGGCGTATTCCAACATCAGCAACCGGTCACACACTCCGATCGCCAGCGCTCCGCCAGAACCCCCTTCACCGATAACCGTGCTGACGATCGGCGTTTGTAGGCTTGCCATCAATGCAAGACAACCTGCAATCGCCTCGCTTTGTCCGCGTTCTTCTGCATCCACACCCGGGTAGGCACCTGGTGTGTCGATAAAGGTAATCACCGGCAGCGAGAATTTTTCAGCCAACCGAAAGAGCCTTTGTGCCTTGCGATACCCTTCCGGGTTTGGCATGCCAAAGTTACGGTATACCTTCTGACCGGTATCACGCCCCTTATGATGGCCGATGACGACAACGGCTATACCGTCAAGGCGTGCCAAGCCGCCCACGATAGCGTGGTCGTCCGCAAACGTCCTGTCGCCATGTAACTCGGTGAAATCGGTGCAAATCCGATCCACGTAGTCCGTCACATAAGGTCGAAGCGGATGTCTTGCGAGTTGGGCGATCTGCCAAGGCGTCAAAGATGTGAATATTGTTTCGGTAAGTTTTCGACTCTTCTTCTGCAATCGCGCAATCTCATCACCAATATTGATATCGTCATTGGCGATGACGTGCCGAAGTTCTTCGATCTTCGCCTCGAGATCGGCGACAGGCTGTTCAAAGTCTAGAAAGTTTAGATTCACGAAAGTCGCAACTGGAAGTTAGAAGAAGCCACGTACTATAGCAAAAAAGCTCAGCGTGTTTTCATGCTTTGCAGTAGCCGTTAATTCCGTTAGTTGTAGAGAAGCCGGACGCGACCTTCGCCAACCACTTCATTTAGCTTTGCCACGGCGTCCCTACAAGCCTGTATGTTCCATTGTGAACCCATCGCTAGCCCAGCCTCAGCACCATTGGCACAATAGTGGATATACACCGGGCAAGACCCATCAGTGTATGGACGCAAAGCGGTTTCAAGTCTCTGCGTAAAGGCCTCATTTATTACCTCCGGTTCAATATCGATGATCAAACGCTTGGCAAAAGCCGCCTGAGCGTTTTCGATATCGTACACTTCCTCGGCACGCATCTGGTATCCGCCGGTGTAATCATCGACGCTTACCCTGCCACGCATCACCACTAAGTTATCGACGCGTAGGACATCTCGATTGTGAGCATAGAGATCGGAGAACACGGCGACGTCTACACGAGCAGTCTGATCGTCAAGTGTCACGAACGCCATGCGCTCACCGCGCCGTGTGTTCCGTGTTCGCAATCCCGCTATTAGTCCGGCCACAACTACCAAGCGATCTTCACTGGTGTCAAGTTCCGCCAGGTTCCCTTTGACGAATTTGGCCAGAGTCTCTTGATAGCGATCCAAAGGGTGTCCTGTTAGATACAGTCCCAAGGTTTCTTTTTCACCTCTCAAGCGTTCTTCTTCGGACCATTCAGCCCGTGCCGTGGAGTGGGTTTGTTGTTCCGCTCGTGCTACGTCGACGCCAAACAGATCTGTTTGACCAACGTCTCTGTTTAGACCCTGTTGTCCGGCGGTCTCCAGGGCCAGTGGCAATATGAACATCAATGTCGCCCGATTTTCACCGAATGCGTCTAACGCGCCGGATCGGATCAATGATTCAAGGACTCGTCGATTCACACGCTTTAAATCGATTCGTCCACATAGGTCAAACAAATCCTTAAACTCGCCGTCCTGCCGGCGAGCTTCGACAATGACTTCGATGGCCGACTGTCCGATTCCTTTGATTGCACCCACGCCGTAGAGAATCTTATCCCCCGCTATTGGTACAAAGGCGTATTGGCACCGATTTATGTCTGGATGCCGCACTTCTATTCCGAGCTCGCGGCACTCCGCCAATAGCCGTACGATCTTATCTGTGTGTTCCATATCTGCGGACAGGGATGCGGCCATAAACGGCGCGGGGAAGTGGGTTTTGAGCCATGCCGTGTGATAACTAATCAATGCATAAGCTGCTGAATGTGACTTGCCGAAACCATATCCTGCGAATCGTTCCATCAAATCGAAGATATAGCCGGCCACCTTGCTCTCCACGCCTCTTTCCTGTGCTCCTTTAAGAAATACCTCCCGCTGCAATGCCATCTCTGCAGGCTTCTTCTTGCCCATTGCCCTTCGCAGCAGGTCTGCGGAACCCAACGAATAGCCAGCCAGCACTTGGGCGATTTGCATAACCTGCTCCTGGTACAGGATTACACCGTATGTGGAACTCAGTATCGGTTCCAAGGCCGGATGCGGATACTCGATCTTGATGCGACCGTGCTTGCGATTGACGAAGTCATCTATCATTCGCATGGGGCCTGGTCGGTATAGCGCCACTAACGCCACCAGATCGCCGAAGCGATCGGGTTGGAGACGTTGTATGACATCGCGCATGCCGCGGGATTCAAGCTGAAACAATGCGGTTGTGCGCCCTGATTTGATCAGGGAATAGGTGCTGGGATCCTCAGTGTCGATGGCCTCCAGCTTGATGTCTGCCTTGATCCCTCCGAATCCGGAGTTAATCGTTTTTATGGTCTTATCGATAATCGTTAGCGTGCGCAATCCAAGAAAATCAAACTTGACTAATCCGATTCTCTCTAGATCATCCTTGTCTAATTGGGTCACCAATACATTGCCGCTTTGTTCACAAT
>JAOTYS010000231.1 GCA_029861795.1 Gammaproteobacteria bacterium
GGATTCCGGGGTGCCGTCTACGATCAGATCTACAGTCTCGCTAACTTCTAAGCTCCCTTGGTCGACCGCGTTATATCCCCTCAGCACACCACCCGATGAGACCACATAATCATCGTCCAATACGCTCGTGCCATCGGCAATCCCAGCCTCTTTGGCTGTGACGTAGCGTTGGAATTGTTGTCCATCAGCATCGGTAAACAGACCCACCAGATAGGTGGAATCCGTCCACGTAGGCTCACCATTGGCGTTCGCCGCCGCTTCATGAGTGTTTTGCAGATAGGCGGAATCGTAAGCCCCAACCGCGATGATCCAATTGATCATGCCCATGGCCAGTGCGGCATCGGTACCCGGGATGATGGGGACCCACTGGTTCGCCTTGGCCCCCGTGTTGTTTAACCGGGGATCTACACATGCGTATTTTCCCCCGTGTCGTTTGAACTCCATCAAGTCGCGGGCCATGCCGACCATGGGAAAATCCGCTTCCAAGGGGTTGGCGCCAAAGAAGATAATGTATTCAGAGCCCAAAATATCCGCTTGCCAACCTTCTGATCTTCCCGCCCCCAAGCTGGTCTTGGTTCCGGCCGGATCCCAGGTAATGAGTTCATTCGCCACATGCCGGCTTGACTCACAGATCGAGGTGTGGGAGAGACCGTAGTTGACAGTTCCCCAGGCGTGCTTCCAGATCCGCTCACTCATCTCCTTTTCTACGCTGCGTCCCGGTGCGAAGCCTAACTGGTTTCGTTTCTTGCCAAGTTCGGGCTTAGCAGGGTCGATGTACTGGTCTCTTTCCCCCGGAGGAATGAGCTCATTGATCTTCGCCGCGATCTCGGCAAAGGCGTCGCTCCAGGAGATGGTTTGCCACTGTCCGGAGTTGCGTGGCCCCACCCTCTTTAAGGGGTGCTGGATCCGCAACGGATCATAGACCGTCTGGATGCCTGACTGGCCTTTAAGACACACCCTGCCAAGTTCTCTAAACGCGGCCCCTGGGGACGTGTTGTAGGGCAATCTATCTGGCTGCAAATTTTCATCGACATCCCGGTTGTTGGGGTGATAAGGATTTCCATCCAGTTTTATCAGTATCCCTTCCTTTACCTTGGCCCGGATGCCACACCGCGAATGGCACATCTGGCAGACGCTGTACATGATATCCTCAGCAGTCTCGATCGCGTCCGGCAGATTTTCTCCAGTCATTGCTGCCAGAGCGTTAGGCGGTGCTGCGGTAGCCGTCTTGGACTTGATAAAAACTGGACTAATCACCGCTGCGGAAGCTAACGTCCCGCTGACCTTCAAGAAGGTGCGGCGATTCACTGAAGGATTCAGCCCATTGTGGATTTTGTCGGTATTCATTTTTGCCCAACCTCGCCTGTAAGCATCCGTTCCGATGTACACTGTCTATTCGGCGAGCGCAAAAGCGATCGCCTGAATTTGGTCGACGGAAAGAACACCGAGTGGTCCCATCCCGCCTTCATCTTTGTCTATTTTCTCCTGAATCTCCGCTACCGATTCACCCGTTACTTGAGAGTCTGCGAGGACTCGATGACAACCGGAACAGAACAAGTCATAGAGTTCTGTGCCGTCCAGTTGTAATGCAGAAAGATCTACTTGGAAAAACTGCTTTCCTGGACCAGCGGGACCATGACACAAAGTGCAGGTCCTCGCGTCGACGCGTTTTCTAAGGCTGCTTTCCAACGGTAACGGAGAGCCTGCCGCTTGCACCAAATCAACGGAACGGTGACACCACGCACATTTATCATCACTATCAGTCTTGCCGGCGGCGAAAGGCAGCATGGCTACATGCGCGTCGGGGATTAGGGGATCCAGGCTCTGACCGGTATGAATATCCGCATGGCAATCTGAACAATGCTTGTTGTATTGGCCAGAGCTGCGGTCGTGTAAGGCGATAATATTTTCCGTGCCAGGCACACCACCACCATCGTCATCGTCATCGTCATCGTCATCGTCACAGATGGCCGGGGCGTTTTTGACGGCCTTTTCAGCAGTCTGGCCACCGGACTCGGCGCGAACATGGCATGGGACCGAATAGGTGTTAAGAAGCTCCAGTCTCCACTTGCCATCCGCTTTGGCGGTAACCGTGCCGAGCTCGGCACCAGTATCGGCGTTGGTGACCTTCACCTGGGCCCCGCTGGACGCACGTTCACCGTCTACTCTCAGCGTGGCGTGGTCGGCATTCCAATCGGTCTTGGTGATGCGAAGTTCACGCGCTTCGTTGACCGGGTCATCGCTGCGCTCGAACTCCTCGCGTTCGGCGCTGAAACCCTCAGCGCCGGAAGCGCTGGGACCTGCAGCCAGAACCCAGGCGAAAAGAAGAAGCCCTACGCATAAGGCAATCCCTATCTTTGATCTACGAAGCATTATAATGCTGTTCATGTTCTCTTCACCCTTGTTGATTTAGCAATTGGGTTAAGATTCCTTAACCCTGAGTGAACCCGAATAGTTTCTGCCGCATCGTTGCATTTGTGCGATGTATCCCAGCATTCATTACAACTGGGGCAAACTGGTTGGCGTCCCTTCCTGTCACACAAAACACAACTTCCTGACTTCCTACCTCAATCAATGCAAGAAGCGGACCGACTATGCGCATATCGAGAAATCAGCCACTTAACTTCGTGTAGGCCGTGGCGATGTTACCGAGCGGTTACGCGCCGCCATTCTCGAGCGTTACTATCAAGTAACATCGCCAACTCCACATCGGACGGCCAAGCAACACAGAGTAGGTCGTTCGACCTTGCGCAATGGGCCATTCAGGCCGGATGGATCGCCGGGCGGCATGAACCCGGAGAAATTTCTACAGCGATGGGAGGATTGTGAGTGGACCCAGGATCCTGGGCCTGCCAGGGAAACCTCAGGGTCGGATGCCACACTACACATCGGGGAGGCGATTCTTGAACATCATGGCTATATATGGGCTATACGGCACTATATACGGACGGTATCGGGCTCGCTTGGGCTCGTGAATGGAACCCTTTGGTTCGGTTTTACGTGTTATGTATAGAGCGCGTGCCTTTCTATAGGGGAACTGCATATAAGTGCGAACGCGAGAAAGTATGGTAACGCTTGTGCGGAAATCCCGACCACTGCCGAAACCCGGTCGGACACGTTCGGAAGACTGCGCCGGATTTCATGGAAACCGCATACCGACATATTGATATTTCGAGGTTTAATGAGTATTTCAGCGAACAATGCGCTTTCATCATTGATTGATTCCTGGGTACACCTTAAACTCGGGGTTACTGACAAAGGTAAATCCGTCGAAAGACGGGGACACAAAGCTACCGGCCTAAGGGACAGAACGTCCTATGACAGCGGGGCTGCCAGGAATAATGAACATGCGTTTCTCTACGTCTGTTCTTTCGCCGATTCAAGGCGCTCTTTGCAACTTTCCGCTGAAATAGAATAACTGTGCCATAGCAGGCGGCGATTATTGCACTCCTAAGTTCGGCTTGGCTGCCGACGAGGAGTTTTACTGCAATTTCGACGTTTTATCCTTTGACGCTGGCCCGAGGCTGGTCCGAGTAGTGGTATACAACTACTGCGCTCCTCCGTCGGTAATTGAGATTACTAGCATGCAATTAGTCAACGAATCTCTAAGCTCCACTCGTCATGCCAATGTGCAGCGTGGCGCGGGGTATGCCATGCGAACTAATCGTAGACCCGCATCCATGACTCGCGCGATGAAATTATTTGGTTATGCAAACACCTAATATTTGTTTCATATCGGAATGTACCGTCATGGGTGAGTCTATTTGTGCATGCCTTGTCAATGAAGGTTTTAACGTAGACTGGATTCAGGATCCCGAGCAGGTCATAGATAGAATACACAACACTGAATATGACGTTGTTATGCCAGACTTATGCCTGCGTCATATTAGCGACACGAATTTTCTAAGAAAAATTTCCGCTGACGTACATAACGCTTCGCCGATCGTATTGATCGTTGAGCGTAACGCGATAGATCAAGCAGAAAAACTACTTGATCTGGGATCTGTCGAATACATTATCAAGGAGAGAGATCCAACGGCTCTGATAAAGAAGCTAAGGGAAATGTGCTGCAATAGCTCGTCAAGTGACTTACAGAAACAAGATCATCCATTGGGCGTTTCACCAGCCATGAGCCAACTGGAGGAAAAACTCCAAATTCTGGCGCCCTACGACCAAACACACGTTTTGATTGTCGGTGAGTCTGGGGTTGGCAAAGAAGTAGTGGCTCGGCGACTACATTCAATACAAGACTCTCCTGGTCCGTTTGTGGCCATCAATTGTGCCGCGATACCGCATTCCTTAATAGAAGCAGAACTTTTTGGCCATGAAAAGGGAGCATTCACTGGATCAACGAAAACGCATAAAGGCGTTTTCGAGCAGGCTAGCGGTGGGACGCTACTGTTAGACGAGATTGGTGAAATGCCCCTGGAGACTCAAGCGAAGTTACTACGCGTAAGTCAGGAACAAACAGTTGTTCGGCTTGGCGGGGAGCAAGATATCCCTGTCAATCTCCGCATGATCTGTGCGACTAATGGCGACCTTCACGCCAAAATCGAATGTGGTGAGTTTCGAGAAGACCTGTATTACAGAATCAACGTCATCGAACTTCAAATTCCACCGCTACGAAAGCGCCGGGAGGATATCCTCTGGCTGGCTAACAAGTTCTTGAATTGTCATATTGAATCTTATCCTGACAAAGTCAAAAGACTCGACGAATTAGCCAGCCAGAGCTTAATTGAACACTCTTGGCCAGGAAATGTCCGAGAACTGAAAAACGCCATAGAGAGAGCGTTCATCATGGCTTCCGGGCCTACGATCTTTGCCCACGACATTTTCCCTCAACAACCAGAATTCACTGATGGAGACGACGACCATACGCTTACATCTTTCCTACTAACCCGAGAGCGTGCGTACATCGACGGAATTCTGAAAGAGCATGATTGGAATATCATGAACTCTGCCGCGCGACTCGGGATTAGCCGGAAGAATTTGTGGGAAAAGATGAAGAAATACGATATGCACAAGGCCGCGCTGGAATAATTCGTATCCGGGTGGCCAGGGGGTCGCTTTCGCACATCCCTGTGCTCCGCGACATTCGCGCGTCCTGCGCTGCACGGAATCAAACCACCGACACGCGGATTTTCAGTCCGATGTTGGTAGGCTTCAGGGTTTACAATCAAGGCAGATTTGTAGTTCCGAAACTGTCCAAAAAAGACTGTGAAAACAGACTGGTCTTACCCCGGTTTAATGGACAGTGGGTTAAAAGCTAACAGCCGCCATTTTAAATCCCATATTCATTTTCGTAGCCTTGTTTTAAAAGACTCTTTTTCCTGAACCATTAGGCTCATCTTCTTATCGCTGGTGATAATGTGGTTCATGACCCAGTGCTTGAGGGTATTCTCAATAGGAATACTGGAAGAGACACCGGTGTCATTCAGGAACTGCAACATGTATTCGGTGTAACTATCGAGCAATTCATCGTGCTCGCGCTTGTGTTCATCGAAAAACTTGTACTCATGTTCCTTCATGACATGCTCCTCAAGCGCAAAGTGAGCCTGCATGCGTGCGTAAATATCACCTAGACATTTCTCGATTTCTGACTTTTGGACATGCCTCGCCAGTTCTTCGTGGAGCCTGTTGATATCGTCGATCAGTACTTTGTGTTCGTGGTCCAGTTCTTCTATCCCAATCAGGAAGGACTCATCCCATTTAAAAAGAGTATCGGTCATAGTGGATACTGCCGGTGTGGTTGACAGCCTTGATCTTAACAGCACCTACTTAAGCATTGGCGCTTGAAGTAGTTCTGTGAGCCACTGAGAATAACAAGATAAGGCTGACGGAATGCTGGGCTGATTGAAGTCCTGTAAGCAGCAACCATTCGGAATCGACAGCCATCATCTGCCCTATCGGTGCGTTCACCTAACGCAGCTTGCTTTCTGATTCGAATGTAAAAACGAAGTAAATCGACCCGGCTAATTTTTACCTAACTGGGCCTACACCGGCCCACGGCGTCTGCTTCACACTGTCTTGGCAATCTTCCCACCAGGACATGAATGAGGAGACAGGCCATGTCGAACACGACCAAGAAATTCGCGGCGTCGATATCGATTTGCATATTGCTCGGATTAACCGTTACAGATTCGGCGTATGCAGAGTCCCAAACACAGCGGGCCGCCGCTTCGCGCCAAGTCGATGTTGTAATAGCCCTGGATGTGAGCGGTTCCATGTCGGGCCTAATTGAATCGGCAAAGCAACGACTTTGGGACATTGTTAACGAGCTTGGACGAGCGCAGCCACAGCCCGAGCTACGTTTGGCAATTCTGAGCTACGGCAGGCCGGTATACGGTTCCCACACCGGCTACGTGAAAATCGACCTGCCGTTTACGAGTGATCTCGATGCTGTTAACGAAACCCTGTTCGCATTCGGCACCAGCGGTGGAGACGAATATGTAGCTCGCGTAGTGAGCACATCGGTCAATGAACTGACATGGAGCAGTGATCCTAACGCGCTCCGCATCTTGTTCGTTGCCGGCAACGAGGCAGCCACGCAGGACCCGCAGATTTCGCTCCAGCAGGCCACGCAGGCTGCGACCAATGCCGGAATCGTCGTGAATACAATTTACTGCGGCAGCGACAACGACAGAATTGCCGCGGGCTGGCGCAAATTTGCTACGCTGACCAACGGCCTCTATGCAAGCATTGATCAAAACTCAGCAGCCGTGGCAAACATTTCAACACCGATGGACGGAAAACTGGCCAAACTCAATCAGGAACTCAACGTTACCTACTTGGCGTACGGGGCCGCAGGTAAGCGGCGTCGCGCTAATCAGCTTGACCAGGACGAGAACGCCGGCGCCATGAGTTCGACCGCGATGGCCAGTCGTGTAGTGACCAAGGCGGGCCGGCTATATGATAATTCCGAGTGGGATCTTGTCGACGCGGTAAATGCCGGCACGCGACTCGAGGAGTTGGATGTCGAAGCGCTTCCCGACGAAATGCAATCGATGAACGACAAACAACGCGAAGTATTTGTAAGCCAACAAGCTGAAAAAAGAGAGGCGATTCAGGCTCAGATCAGTGAACTCGACAAAGAGCGCCGGGCCTATATCGAGAAAGAGCGATCATCACTTGCGCAAGCCGAGGCCGAAGGCCTGGACGAAGTTATGCAGAAGGGCCTGAGAACGCTCGCAGAAGAGAAGGGCTTCACGTTCGACTGAGGCCGATAGTTTTCAGCCTGCGCCTGGTGCAGCGACGCATTCACGCTGATTGCATGTCGCCCTGAAAAAAAGGCCCCCACACGTCGCCGTGTGGGGGCAAAGCCAGTATTCCCGGATCCTCGGGGAAGGAAATCCGGGACCCTTAATCAAGGCTCGAGTATGTAGACAAAGATCTTATACGCCGTGAATACGTTGGTATCCGCGTTGTAAT
>JAOTYS010000232.1 GCA_029861795.1 Gammaproteobacteria bacterium
CGCCAGACTGTGATTATCGTGATTAAGATCGGCGATGAGCTCTGTCACTACCTCATAGTATTCATCTATCAATCCGCGTTCCCTCTTTCGTTCCGCGCTGTATCCGAAGACATCAAAAGGCGTGCCGCGCAGTCCCTTAAGGCGCGCCAGTAACCGCATCAAGCGCAGCATCCAAGGGCCGTAGGTGCGTTTGGTGAGCAGCCCTGTTTCCTTGTCCCGCGGCGCGAACAGTGGCGGGGCCAGGTGAAACTCAAGCCGATAGTCACCTTCGAACTCATTTTTTAACTGGCTTTCAAAGGCGCCGTCGGTATAAAGCCGCGCCACTTCATACTCGTCTTTGTAAGCCATCAATTTGTAAGCATAACGTGCCACTGCCTCAGCCAAACCACTCATGCCGGCTGCTTTTTGCCGCTCCGCAGAACGCACTTTGTCTACGATCTCTCGATAGCGTGCGACATAGTCCGCATCTTGGTAAGCAGTAAGTTGTTGCATACGCCGCTCTACTAACTCATCGAGCGTGGCGGAGATCTTATGGGTAGATTTGGTCGGACTGACCAGCTCGATTACCGCACTTATGTCTATCGCCGCACGCCGACCCCAACGGAAAGTTTCTTGGTTAGATTCGACTGCGACTCCATTGAGCTCTATCGCGGTTTCGATACCTGCAGCCGACACCGGGATAAAGCCCTTTTGGTAGGCATAGCCCAACATGAATAAGTTGGTGGCAATGGAGTCACCCATAAGACCGGTGGCAATGCGCGTCGCGTCGATAAAATCCACATGATCGGCCCCAGACGCTGCGATGATTCGTTGACGCAATAATTGAGCCGGAAACAACAAGTCCGGCTCTCGAGTGAAATGACCGGTAATCGTCTCGTGGGTGTTGATCACCAAATGGGTCCGTTCAGGGTCAACGGTTTCAAGAGCGAGATCTGCTCCTGCTACCAAGCTGTCGCAACCCAACACAAGATCTGCAGAGCCAGCATTCAACCGCACGGTTTGGATGTCTTCTGGCCTGACTGCGATGCGCACATGGCTGGTGACCGCACCGCCTTTTTGCGCCATACCGAACTGATCCACCGACGAGCTGCCCTTACCCTCCAGATGCCCGGCCATGGTCAGCATGGCGCCCACGGTCACGACACCAGTGCCACCGATCCCCGTCACCAAGATGCTATATGGGCGCCCCACTGTAAGCTCAGGTCGGTCAGGTTCTGGTAAGAGCTTTAGATGCTGAGGCACCCGATCCCCCGCCGCCACTTTGCGCGGCTTGCCTCCGATAACGCTAACGAAGCTCGGACAGAATCCGTTCACGCAGGAGTAGTCCTTATTGCAAGACGACTGGTCGATGCGGCGCTTGCGCCCAAACTCTGTGTCGTGGGGAACCACAGAGAGACAATTCGACTTGGCGTTGCAATCACCGCACCCTTCGCAGACCCTATCATTGATAAAAATCCGTTTCGCTGGATCGACCATCTGACCACGCTTGCGTCGACGGCGTTTTTCCGCAGCGCAGGTCTGGTCATAGATGATCACGCTGACACCAGAATGCTCGCGAAATTCTCGTTGCACCCGGTCCAGCGCGCCGCGGTGCTCCACCACAGTTCCGGGAGCCAGATCCGCGACGGATACATACTTTTCCGGCTCGTCGGTGACGATGGCTATCTTGCGAACCCCCTCTGCATGCACCTGGCGCGAAATCATCGACGGGTTCAACGGTCCATCGATGGGCTGTCCGCCGGTCATGGCGACCGCATCATTGAACAAAACCTTGTAAGTGATATTAACCTTAGCAGCCACACAAGCGCGGATCGCAAGCAGCCCGCAATGGTGATAAGTCCCATCGCCGAGGTTCTGAAACACGTGCGCGGTATCTACGAAGGGCGCCTGTCCAATCCAAGTCGCGCCCTCGCCACCCATATGGGTGTGGGTCACATTGTCGCGTTCCATATAGGTCGCCATGTAATGGCAGCCGACACCGCCGTGGGCACGGCTACCTTGCGGCACGCGGGTCGATGTGTTGTGCGGACAACCTGAGCAGAAATACGGCAACCGATTAATACCAAGCGCTGGGCGTTCTGCCGCTTGGCGTGCCTTGGCATCGAGGAAAGCGAGGCGCGCCTTGATACGTTCGCTCTCATGGAAACGGGCAATTCGTTTTGCCAGTACTCGGGTAATCTCGTCCGGCGACAATTCCCCCACTTCTGTGAGCAAGCGCGCCCCAGTCTCATCGTAGCGGCCCACCACTCGCGGACGGTGGGAGTCTGGCAGCACATAGAGAGCATCCTTGACACCAAGCTCAACGATGCGTCGCTTCTCTTCGACCACCAAGATTTCCTCCAACCCTTTAGCGAATTCACGGATCGGTTCTAAGTCCAGTGGGTGGGGCATGGCGACCTTAAACAAAGTAATGCCGAGGTCTGCCGCCTTGGCCGAATCGATATCCAGATCCGTGAGCGCCTGGGACACATCCGTGGCAGCCTTACCGCTGGCGATGATTCCAAAACGCGGTTGGGGGCTGGCGATGACGACATCATTAAGGCGGTTTGCGCGGGCAAACGCCTTGGCCGCATCCATCTTATGGCGTCGCAACCGCGGCTCTTGGTTAACCCAAGGATCCGGCAGTCTGATATGCACCCCGTCCGCTGGCATGGGGAAATCTTCCGGTATCACGATGTCGACCCGCTGTGGGTCTACGTCCACGGAGACCGCCGTGTCCAGTGTGTCGGCCACGGTCTTGAACCCCACCCAGGCGCCGCAGAAACGCGACAGCGCCCAACCATACAAACCATAATCCAAAATCTCTTGCACGCTGGCCGGATACAGTATGGGCATCATCAAGTCGATGAATGTGGGCTCACAGGTGGCGGGCACATCAGATGATTTCATGCCGTGATCATCGCCCACCACGGCGAGCACTCCACCGTGGGGCGAGGTCCCTGCAAGATTGGCGTGACGGATGGCGTCCACGCTGCGGTCAAGACCGGGCCCTTTGCCATACCACATCGCGAATACACCATCATACTTCACGTCCGAGTAAAGGGGCGCTTGTTGCGCACCCCAGATCGAAGTCGCCGCTAGGTCCTCGTTTACCGCAGGCTGAAAGTGGATGTGATTAGGCCCTAGGAACTTTTGGGCACGCCACAGCTCCTTATCCACATTGTGCATAGGCGAGCCGCGATAACCCGAAATGAAACAGGCGGTGTTGAGCCCAGCGCCCCGGTCGCGGGCAAACTGCATCATGGCTAGCCGCACTAAGGCCTGACTGCCGGTGATATAAATCGCCCCGCGTTCGCGCTGGTACTTATCGTCTAGGGAAACTGCTGCGAGTGCCACACCTGATCTCCCGCCCTCAAGGGACCACAAGTTTACACATTTGCAGCGGAGATAGGGCTATCGGTGATTGGAGATCTCGTCGCAGCTCGGTAATATGGGCATCGGACCCTGGAAACAGGGATTTATTACCCAAGCCCCGGAGGAGACATCATGAGCGGTAACCCGTTCCTTGACAAAATCGCAAAGCGGGGGCTAAGCCGCCGCGACTTTAATAAGGCCCTAGCATCGGCAGGGCTCACTATGGCAGCTTTCCCGCTGCTCCCGAAATCCGCCAACGCGGAGGGGGAAGTCACCTATTTCACTTGGTCGGGCTACGACATTCCCGAGCTGCACCAGGGATATATCAGCAAATACGGCGGCCCACCAAGTTTTACTTTGTTCGGCGAAGAAGAAGAGGCGCTCGCCAAGATGCGCTCCGGATTTACTCCGGACCTTGCCCATCCGTGCACTTACAGCGTGGGTCGCTGGCGTGACGCTGGTCTAATGAAACCCATCGATGTGTCTCGGCTCGCGAATTACGCGGACGTGTGGGATGACCTCAAGTCTCTAGAGATCGCCCACAAAGGCGGCGACACCTGGTTCATACCCTTTGACTGGGGCAACTCCTCCGTACTGTATCGCACCGACTTGGTGGATCAGAAATACATGGAAGAGGAAAGCTGGCAAATCCTGTACGATGAACAGTACAAAGGCAGATTGGCGATTTACGATTCGGTGGACGGTGCAGTGATTGTCGCCGCGCTGGTGACCGGGGTTAAAGATCCGTTTGCTATGACCGAAGAGGAGCTCGCCAAAGTACGTGAGCTCATGAATACGCAACGAGACTACCTAAGGTTCTACTGGACCGATCAAACTTCGGTGGAGCAAGGCCTAGCATCCGGCGAGTTGGTTGCCTCTTATGCCTGGAACTCGTCGGTGGTTGAGCTCAAGAAGCAAGGTTTGCCGGTGAAATATATGAATCCCAAAGAAGGGATTCTGACTTGGGTATGTGGCGTCATGATGGTCAAAGACGGCAAGGGAGACGAAGCTGCGGCCTACGACATGGTCGACTCTATGCTAGCACCTGAGACCGGCCGTTACTTGATCGAAGAGTATGGTTACGGTCATTCCAATCGGAAATCTTTTGACCTGGTACCCACAGAACGGCTTGCTGAGCTTGGCATTTCCTCACCCACAGATTTGTTTGCGCAAGGGATCTTCTTCCAGGAGATCGAGCCCTCAGTGCGGCAGAAATACATCGCAGTGCTAGAGGAAGTCAAAGCCGGGTCATAACATAAAGGGAAAAGAGCTAAAAGGGGGCAGATTTATTTTTTTGATTTTTTGTCAAAAAATCTGTCCCCTTTGATCTAGCCGTATTGAGCAATGCGTGAGTGTGATTTTTTAGTCATCGGTGCGGGCATCGGCGGCACCTCTTGTGCCCATTGGTTAGCGCGCGACCATTCGGTGATAGTGCTGGAGATGGAAGACCATCCCGGCTACCACACGACTGGGCGCTCGGTGGCCGTATACACCGAGGCCTATGGACCACGTACCATCCGTGCACTGGCCATCTCCGGGGGTGAGTTTTTCCAAAAGCCACCAAGAGAATTTACCAATGTGCCGTTGTGCAAACCTCACGGGCTGATGTTCATTGCGCGTGAGGATCAAAAGTCTGTGCTGTACGAAGCGTTAGGCTCAGTGCGGGACTTGTCGCCCGATATACATGAGATTAGTGTCGACCAGGCGATCGATCTGGTACCCGTGCTGCGACGAGACTACCTTGCTGCAGCATTTCTCGATCCCAACACCTTGGCGTTGGATGTCAATGCGATACACCAAGGTTACATACGCGGCCTAAAGAGACACAGTGCGGACATTGTCACCAACGCCGAGGTGCGTAGCTTTGACCGCAAGGCCGGTAAATGGCATGTGGATACACCAGTGGGTGAGTTCGCAGCGCCGGTGGTAATAAACGGCGCCGGGGCATGGGCGGACGTGGTGGCGGAACGGATCGGTGCACGAAAAATAGGATTGCAGCCCAAACGCCGGACAGTGATTGCATTCGCACCACCAGCCGGTGTCAATGGGGATCAATGGCCGGTGACCTTCGATACTGAAGAGAAGTTTTATTTCAAGGTCGACGCTGGCACGGTGCTGGGATCTCCAGCAGACGAAACTCCGGTGCCACCCCAGGATGTCCAACCCGAGGAGTTGGACATCGCCATCACAGTAGATCGAATCGAGCGCGCCACGACCATGAAGATCGAGCGCATCAATCGACAATGGGCGGGCCTTCGCAGTTTTGTGACAGACGGTGTGCCTGTGGTGGGTTATGCGCCGGATGTTGAAGGGTTCTTTTGGTGCGCGGGCCAAGGAGGCTATGGAATCGAAACATCCTATGGCATGGGTCGTTGTTCGGCGGCACTTGCTGCGGGCGCAGCCTTACCCGAGGACCTTCGCAACCTGGGAGTGACTGACGCCGATCTCGGTCCCGAACGTTTGTGGCAGACCGTTTAAATGAGACGTTTCACATGAGTCTGAAACAACATGAAGGGGGTTGTCTTTGCGGCGATGTTCGCTTTCAAGTTACTGGCGACCCGCTGTGGATTGCCCACTGTCACTGCGATAGTTGTCGCCGCAATACCGCTGCAGTCATGGCGACATTCATGGGCGTACGTCAAAACCAATTTATCTATGTCAAAGGCGAGCCCGCTCAATATCACTCCTCCCCCGGCGTGACACGTAGCTTTTGTAACCGTTGCGGCACGCCACTGACCTATGAAGCCGATCACTACAAAGATGAGGTGCATGTGAACATCGGCAGTCTGGATAGCCCACAAGATTTTGCGCCGCAGAAGCACGTTTGGGTTGACCAGCAACTACCGTGGCTTCGGGTGGACGAACACCTGCCGCGGTATGCTGCTACAGCACGTAAATCCAGTCCCATCTAAAGAACCGCTTGTCCATACGAGTCCTAAACCTGCAGTGCAATTCGCTATCGTCGCCGGGAATCGTGGGCGAGCGAGTCGTCGCACGTGGTGGTAGCGTAAAGACCTTGTTTCCGTTTGAAGGAGATGCGATTCCGACCGATTGCGACGACTTTGATGCGCTGGTCATCCCCGGTGGGGCCATGAGTGTGAGCGATGAGAAACATGCCACGGTTTTCAACCCAATGGGGGAACTCGTGCGTAGTTTTCATGCCGGGGGCAGACCGATCCTTGGACTTTGCCTCGGCGCTCAGGTGGTGGCATATGCGTTTGGCAAGCCGGTCTATCGTTGCCATGAACTGCAGTTCGGCTTTAAACGACTTGACGCTCAACCTGCGGCCAGACAGGACCCGCTCTTAGGTGACGTCGATTTCCCCGTCTTTGTCTTCAATTGGCACGAGGACACCTTCGACCTACCGGACGATGCGGTGCACCTTATGCATGCTGATGCGGTGACCAATCACACCTATCGGCTGGGCGATAGCACTTATGGATTTCAATGCCATTTCGAGGTAACTCGGCCTATGCTCAAGTCTTGGTTGCAACGCGGCGGTCATCTGGTTGAGAAGAATCTCGGCGAAAAAGGCCGGCTACAATTTGAGGTCATTGGTGAAGCCATGGAACGCCATCTCGATGGGGCAATGCGTTTTGCCCACCACATTAGTGAGCGTTGGGTTGAACTAGTAAAAAGCCGGTGTCGAAGGTAACCCTCTAGTCATGACATGTGCGAATAACTCTCGCCTGGGGAGATTAGCAGGGTAGTTTTAGAACGGGTGAGCAAGGCGCGGAGAGCATGACACTTAGTGCTGACTTGATATTACACAATGGCAAGGTCATGTCGTTAGATCGGGTCAATACGGTCCACCAGGCGGTTGCCATCTGGAACGGGCGGATACTCGCGACTGGTACCGACGCGGATATAGTTTCGCTGGGCGGTGTGACAACAAGCACAATCGATTTGCAGGGTCGCTGTGTTACCCCAGGAATCATCGACTCCCATTGTCACCCCGATCACCATGCCATGTTACTCGAGCGTTGGTATGACATCGGTTGGCCCTCGATCAAATCGGTGCAAGATATACTCGACATGGTCGAAGAGGAGAAC
>JAOTYS010000233.1 GCA_029861795.1 Gammaproteobacteria bacterium
TGTTAGTGCCGGGGGTGGCCAGCGCGAAAGAGTATTTGCTAACTGGGCTCAAACCGAATCAGTTGGTTCTAATCGATGCTAAAGAGCGAAAAGTAGAGCGTACTTACGATATTCCTAATGGCGGTCCGGGTCCCCTCACGATTACGCCCTCTCCCGATAACAAGATCGCTTATGTGATCTGCAATCGTTGGGAAAGCGCATCGGGTATCGATCTCGATTCCGGTGAACAGATCTTTCGCGCGGATTTTTCAACCGGTGATACGCGCGTAAAAGCGACGTTTGCCATGGACATCAGCCCGGACGGCAAGGAGCTGTATGTTTTCCAGTCTCCGGTGAAGCTTGGCCTCGGAGAGTACGAAGTCCAGGACACCTATGTTGCGGTGTACAACACCGCAGATGGGATCGGGGCTAAGCCGGTGCGCACCTTTCCAGCGCCGCGACGGACGGCACTGCTGATTTTTTCCCAAGACGGCAGTAAGTTGTACGCCATAAGCTGGGATATTACGGTTATCGATCCCAAGACGGGCAACGTTATCGATACGATCAAGGTGCGCAACTGGGGACGTGCAAATTACAGCGAGCCGGATGTGCTCGACATCTGGCCACAGTTTGAAGTCGCGGGCGTGTTCTCCACCCCGTACTATGCTGTGCGAACGGATCTGAGCCCGGATGATCCGGCGGCCTATAAAACTGGATTGCTGACCCTAGATCTTGAGACAGCAGAGTTTCAAATGAAGGATTTTGAGGACACGTCCGTCGTGATCTTCTCCTCGGTAATCAATCCGGTGAAACGCAACGAGGCGTTCATGGTCTATACGACCCTTACCAAAGCCGACATGGATAGGGGCGAGGTGGTTAAGCGTATCGATCTTGACCACACCTACTACGATATCAATATCTCCAGCGATGGAAGCGAGGTTTACGTTGGTGGCACGATGAGCGATATCGCGGTGTACTCGTCCGACAACCTAGAGCGGATTGGCACCATCGAGTTTGGGACCGGTAACGATCAGGCATTGGCCTCCCTACGCGTGATCAATCGTTAGACCTTGAGGGCGGGCGTCGCCTGCCCTCGAGTCCTTTAGTTGGAATTCTCCCGTGACCATGAAAGAGCGGCCTTCAAGTGGTTGTTCGGCTTCGTCCGTCCGCACCGACTTCGACTAGTATTCGTTCTCATTCTATCCCTGGTGAGTACGGGCCTGGGTTTAGCCCAGCCCTACATCACTAAGTTCCTTATTGACGATGGTCTCATCGCTGGCAAGCTGGATGTGGTGATCTGGCTTTGTGCGCTGATGGTTGTCGTTGCGCTGTTGGCGACCCTGATCGGCGCGGGCAACAGATGGCAGTACGTGGATGTGTCCGCGCGTATCCTTCTCGCGCTGCGCGAATCAGTATTTGGACACCTGCAGCGGCTCTCGCCAAGTTTTCATGTGCGCGCACGTGGTGGAGATTTACTAGCGCGACTAGACGGTGACATCGCAGAGATTCAACGACTTGCCGTAGATTCCTTGCTGGCATTTGTTAATGGTGTAATGGCGCTCGCCGGTGCATTGATCTTGATGTTAACGTTAAGTTGGAAACTCTCCCTTCTTGCATTGATCCTGCTTCCCGTGAATTTCTTGTTTTTACGTTATATGCGACCACGGGTTGAACGTTTGACACGGTCTGTACGGGAGCGGGCCAGCGATATCACAGCTTTTTTCTTTGATACTTTGGGCTCAATGAAGTTTATTCAGTCAGTTGCCGCCGAACAGCGGGAGGCAAAGCGGCTCGCCGTGTACCATCAAGCATTTCGCACGGATACCTTGCGCCTGCAAATGACCAACTACGCGACCAGCGCCGTGCCCGCAATGATGATCTCATTAAGCACTGCCATCGTGTTTGTTGCGGGCGGCTATCTTGCCATTCAAGGTGCGATGACTGTGGGTACGTTGATCGCCTTCTCAGCTTACCTCGCCCGTGCGACCGGACCTGTTCAGACCTTGCTCGGTCTTTACGTGGCTTTGCAACGCGCCCGGGTAAGCCTGCGTCGAGTCATGGACATTACCCAAGTGCATCCGGCAGTGATGTCACCGACAAACGCGGTGTCTCTTCCGGCGAACGCCAGGGGGGAGGTGCGCTTTGAAGCAGTAAGTTTTCAGTACGATGCTGACGGCCCAACGGTACTAAAGCAGGTGGATGTCACTATTCCTGCCGGAGCAAAAGTGGGACTAGTTGGTATATCTGGAGTGGGTAAGACAACGCTTATCGATCTACTGCAACGTCATTACGATCCCGCAGGTGGACGTATTCGTTTGGACGGAATCGATCTTCGTGAGCTTGATCTCTCTGAGCTGCGCCGGCGCGTCGCAGTGGTCTCCCAGGACACGGTGTTGTTTGCGGGAAGTGTGACCGAGAATATTCGCTATGCGGCACCTGATGCCAGTGATACTAACGTTCTGGAAGCGGCACGGTTGGCACAAGTGGACGCTTTCGTTTCATCACTGCCACAAGGCTATGACACCGATATCGGGGCACGCGGCACAGCGCTATCTGGCGGACAGCGCCAGCGTGTTGCGATTGCGCGTGCGCTGCTGCAAGATCCTTTGGTGCTAGTGCTTGATGAGGCGACATCGGCGGTGGACGATGATGCGGAGGCCCGTATTGTTGCGGCCATCGACGAACTTTTTAGCGAACGAACTCGCTTGGTCATCAGTCATCGTTCCCAAGCATTCGCGGGTGCCGATTTCGTTCTCGAGTTAAAGGATGGATGCCTGATACACAGCAGCGAGCTCGGTAGAGGATAGCATTGGGCAGGCCTGTTGCCATAGGGTTGTTGGATAGCGGCGTGAATGTTGACCTGGTTGAGTCCATTGTGGTCGCAACTAAAAGATTCGGTGACGAATCGAAACTGTTCTCAGGTCTGCCCGCAGCACAGTCAAGCGAACATGGCTCCAGTCTCGCCCGTATCATAATGGATACTGCTCCTGAATCGCGTCTGTACGATGCTCAGGTGTTCTTTGAATCCAGCATCACCTCGGCGGCGGCGATCGCCGCTGGGTTACACTGGTTGACTGCTAAGGGAGTGGCTTTGATCAACATGAGTTTTGGCTTCCGTCGCGATCGTCGGATCTTGCGCGACGCCTGTGCCTACGCACAATCGGCTGGGTGCGTGTTACTAGCGGCGACCCCCGCGCACGGTCCGGCTGTGTATCCAGCCGCCTATGAGGGGGTGTTGCGCATCACCGGGGACGCGCGTTGTGCAGTTGGGGAGGTGTCGCATTTGGCAACAACCCAAGCGGATTTTGGAGCATGTCCCCAAGCGCCCCAAGAAAGAACGCCAGATTCGCCTATCGGAGGCGCTAGCTTTGCGGTCGCACACGTGACCGGGATGCTCGCGCGCTACCTTGCAGAGGGCGGCGATAGGCAAAATGTTACCGCTCATCTTGAAGACATCGCCCGCTACCACGGCCCCGAACGAAGATCGGCTGTTGATTAACAAAGCCTGCGCCTTCGGAGAGCGTTATTGGGGCCCGATCGCCATACCTATCGGGCTAGTGTTGTTCAGCGCCGGTCGAATCCTCGAGCACGCTGCGGTGTTCTTGGCTCTTGCTTTGGTGCTCGCAGCGGTTTGGTCTTCGCGGTGGCGCTCTGCATTAACGGCTGGCGCTGCATCCCTGTTACTCGCTGCCGGCGTCAGTCTGTCGATGCACCTCCTTGGTGATGACTTCGACTACTGGTATGTCTGGTTGTACAGTGCCACCGCGCTTCCGTGGCACTTGAAGCTCGCAAATCTCTGGGGTGGCGATGAAGGTACCCTGCTATTGCTTGCAACTCTAATGGCATTCTCCGCCACCCGCCTGTGCCGCTACCGTGGATGGGCTGGGCCAGGCGCATTGCTGTTGACCGCAGGCTTTACTGCTGGCGCCATGATATGGGATCCGTTTGCCACGACCCCGCTAGATCGACTTGCTCAGGCACAAAGCCGCGGGATGAACGCCCATCTGATGAGCATCTGGATGGTGTTTCATCCCCCGCTGGTGTTCATCGCTTATACCTACATCCTCGCACCTGCCGGCGCGGCACTTGAAGCATTGGCCCTTGGGAGGGGCGATTGGGCGGAGATAGCCCGTCGTTACAGCCGAAGCGGTTGGCTCATTCTCTCTTCGGGTTTGGCGGCCGGCATGTGGTGGGCGTATGAGGATTACACCTTTGGTCAGTTCTGGCATTGGGATCCTGTTCAGACCAGCGTGTTTGTGGTGTGGGCGTTGGTCACAGCCTATCTGCACGGTCTGAGTCGATACAATACCGGCACATTCTTCCCACGATTCCTACCGAGTCTTGCATTGGCGGCGGCGGTGACCGTGCTTGGTTCTATGATTGTCACCCGTAACGAGTTACTCGCGAGTTCTCACCGGTATATCGGTGACACCTCGTTTCCGGTTCTGGCTGCCATGGCGGCAGTTCTCGCGCTGGCAGCAGTGAGTGCATGGGTGTGGGCACTGCGACACGCCAAAGCAGGCCGGGCGGAACCGCAGAGAGATTCGCTCTTCACTATTAAGGCCGCTGTCATCCTATTCTCCCTGGTCGCGGCTGTCGCAGCTTTTCATCTGGTTGATGCCTATGTTCAGGCCTTGATGGAGCAGCCACGGCCGGAGGAGTTGAAGCCGTTTTTGCAGACCTTAATTCGTTGGACAAGTTCTGATGAATACGCAGCCCTGCGTCGAATATTTGATCAATGGGATCCTGATCGTTTTGCAATAAATCGTTGGTTAGCACCCGTCAGTCTGTTGTTGTGTTTGTTCGGTGGTCATCACTTTTTGCCGGCGCGCAGTCGTATCTTTAAGTGGGTGGTCACCGGAGTTGTGATTGTGGTTGCCGTGATCGCTGCTCTGAAACTGCGACCGCTTGACAGCCTGTTTACTGGCACGGGGATGACTTCGCGCTATACGGTAGAGATTTTCCATTGGCTCAATGCGCTGTTCGTTGCGGTCGGCTATCTTCTTGCATCCATTCTGTTATGGGAAGTGAGTATGGTATGGAGGACCGCGGGTCGCGCTCGTGTCACGTACTATCTGCCGGTCGGGTTAATTCACATCGGTGTCATGTTGGCTCTGATTGGCGCTGTCTCGGCTACCGTGCTGGATACTTATACCCAGAGGACGGTGACTTATCCGCAAGATTTTGGTAAGCGGCAAAGTTTCGCTAATGGCTATTCAGTCATTGTCGACATGGACCATGAGGATCTGGTGACCGACGGTGGCCGTTCACTCCCGAACGGACAAGCGTTCAAGGCCGTGGCAACTGTCTCTTTGAGCCTAACTGAAGGCAACTCGACTAAGGAAATCGATCAAGGTCAGACCCTATATCGGGATGAAAGGCCACCGGTTGGTGTGGAAGGAGGGCCGGTGCGTGACCTGTGCCAGATCCTCGACTATCGCTATGCCCGGTATGTTTCTGGGCCGGCGCACCGGTTGGATCCATTCATCCATAGAGGGTTATGGCAAGATCTTCAAGTGTGGGTCCCCGCGATCAACTATCGTTTGATAGAACTCCCGCAGGACGGTGACGGTGAGGCGGTCCAACGCGAGGCTGCTACCATTCCCCTGGTGATCAAATCATATCCGCTGCTGTCTTGGGTTTGGATCGGATTGACGATTTCCCTTATTGGAGCGGGCCTGCTGACTGTTTTATCATGGACCTCTAGGGCATAGAAGAATCTTGCATATCAGCTTGGCGGAATTGAATCCTTTCGGAGGGTCGATGAAAAGAATAATCGCGTTATGTGGGTATCTGACGCTCACGTTATGCGCGTCATCACCCGCTAGCGCAGACGCGGTCGCAGACGCCTTTGCCCGGAACCAAGAGGTGGCCAAGCTTTATCAGGCTGGAGACTGGCGTGGTGCGTTGGATGCGGCCAAGCTAGCCTTGTCTGCTAATGAGGTTGAGCTGGGGTCAGATCATCTTGAGGTGGCCAACAGTCTGTATCAGTTGGGCATGTTGTACCAGCGCCGCGGTCAGTATGATGAAGCAGAAGCTTTACATCAACGCGCGCTTACGCTTCGCGAACAACAGCTGTCGGCTGATGATTTGGCGATTGCGGATAGTGTCATGGCGCTTGGTGCCATGAATCGCAATCGCGGCTGGTACGGCGAGGCCGAGCGATTTCTGCGACGCGGCCTAGAGATACGGACGGCGGCACTCGGGCCTGATCATCCGAAGGTCGCACACAGCTTGGGTGAATTGGCTCGCATGTATCGGGTCCAGGATCGTTTTCTGGAAGCAGAGGACCTGGAGCAACGTGCCGTGTCCATCCTCGAACAGACGCTAGGGCCAGAGCATCCTACCGTGGCGGAAGGGCTCAATGAGCTTGCATTGATCTTCCACAATCAAGGTCAGTTCGACACGGCCGAACCCTACTACATTCGTGCCTTAGAAATACGCAAGGGTGCATTGGATCCAAAAGATATTCTAATCGCGCGAAGTCTCAGTAATCTGGCGACGCTCTATCACAACAAGGGGGATTTCGCGAGAGCCGAATCCTATTATCGTCAGTCGCTGCAGACCAAGCGGGCGGCACTGGGGCCCAAGCACCCTGACGTCGCCGTCACGCTGCGCAACCTGGGACTAATGTTCAAGGAGAAAGGAGATCCGGCGCAGGCGGAAAAGTATTTGCGAGATGCCGTGGCAATGCTGGAAGCGCTACTCGGCGTGAATGCACCCACCGTGGCGGGAACGCTGGGCAGTTTAGCAGAACTCTATATCTATCAGGAGCGATATGATGAGGCGGAGATACTGTTGCAGAGAGCGGCAGACATCTGGGAATCCGCATTGGATCCCCATCACCCAGCCCTGGCAAGGACATTGAGCAATCTCTCTCTGCTCTACGTGCATCAAAAGCGATTCGCGGCAGCGGAGGCGCTGCAAAGACGCAGCACCGACATCCTGGAGCGAGCAATGGGACGGGACAATCCAGATTTGGCGACGGCTTATGGCAACCTCGCTTTAATCTTGGTGGCCCAAGGGGAGGTCGAGGAGGGCGAAGAATATTATCGCAATGCGCTGGACATTCGCGAACGTGCGTTAGGGCAAGATCATCCTGAGGTCGCAGATATCCTGGAGGCACTGGCGGCGCTGCTCGAGAAGAGCGGGCGCAACGCGGAAGCAGCGACATTCACCGCCCGTGCGAACTCGATTCGAGAGAACATAAGGTAACGCCTCTCGTAGGAGCAGGCAACCTCGTTTCTTAAGCGGATCATTTGATCCTATCATTCGTAGGAGCGCCATCTTGTATTCTCCGTAGGAGCGCCATCTTGGCGGGAACTGTATAAAGCGTTTCTGTCGCAGCTAGAAGCTGCTCTTACGAAGATCCACGTTACGTGAATTGTTTCT
>JAOTYS010000235.1 GCA_029861795.1 Gammaproteobacteria bacterium
AGCCAGGTTGCAACGACTCGATGCGGTAGAGGCTGAAAATGAGCGTCTGCGTCAACTTTTATCCGCTTCGAGCAAGATTGCTCAAAAGGTGCTGCTGGCGGAACTAGTAGAAGTCAGTCTGGAGCCGTTTACCCATAAAGTTGTACTTAACCGTGGTCAATCTGACGGGGCTTACGTTGGTCAGCCGGTGATCGATCCCAACGGGGTGGTCGGCCAGGTGACACAGGCGACACCGTTCACCAGCGCTGTGACACTGATCACAGATCCTGGGCACGCGATACCTGTGCAGGTGTTGCGTAACGACTTGCGTGCGATTGTGTTCGGCACAGGCGTGCGTAATCAGCTAGGGGTGCCGTATCTAGCTAGGCACGCGGATATTGTCGAAGGCGACGTACTTGTAACTTCGGGAATGGGGGGTCGATTTCCGTCTGGTTATCCGGTGGCTCGTGTGGCTACTATCCTGCGTGATCCCAACGAGCCATTTCTAAAGATTACCGCCATTCCTGTTGCGCGCCTGGATCACGCTAAGGAGGTATTGTTGATCTGGCAGGATGTCGGTGTGCCACTGTCTGACTCGGGATCTGATTCATTTCCTCGAATTCAGGAGGGACAAATTGGTCGGTAGTCAGCGTGACAGCCCTAGCCCCTGGGATTGGGCGATTATTCCGCTGTCCCTGGTCGTTGCCCTTGTGTTAATGGCGGTCCCGCTGCCGCGCGGTGCGATGCAGTATCGCCCGGATTGGGTAGGTTTAGTCTTGATCTATTGGTGTTTATTCATTCCCGAACGGGTAGGGATTGGTACTGGGTGGCTCTCGGGACTGTTGATGGACGTGATGCAGTATACGTTACTCGGTCAGAACGCTCTGTCCAAGGCCGTGTTGGCGTTTCTCGCAAATCAGGTTCACTCTCATGTTCGAATGTATCCCTGGTGGCAGCAGTCCATTGTGGTCTTCATCCTGTTGTCAATTGACGTTGCGATCGTGGCTTTGATCCACGGCATGGTCGGGGGTGTCACACTTGATTGGAGATATTGGATGCCCTGCGTGGTGGCGATGTTGATCTGGCCATGGTTAGGTTTATTATTCCGCACCACTACGCGGCGTGTGCGTACGAGCTAGGTTATGGCCGATATTCAAATCAAGGACTATCTGCGCGAGACGCAATCCATTCAGTCGCGGCTTGTTATTGCAGCAATTGCGCTAGTGTTGCTGTGCGCAATCTTGCTGATTCGGCTTTATTATTTACAGGTCATTCAACATGACCACTATGCCACCCTTTCTCTGGAGAATCGGATTCGCCTGATTCCTGTACCACCTGTTCGTGGCCAGATCTACGATCGCAATGGTGTGATGTTGGCACAAAACTTTCCGGTATACACGCTTGAAGTGGTACCCGATCAGGTCGATGACATGGAGCCGTTGCTGGCTCAGTTGGCACAACTGGTGGAGCTTAGTGAAAGCGATCTGGAGCGTTTTCACAGCATGCTGCAGCGTCGCCCGAGCTTTGAAGGACAAACCCTAAGAGCAAATTTGAGCGATGAAGAAGCGGCTCGTTTCGCCGTGAATCGCTACCGCTTTAAGGGCGTTGAGCTCAAGGCCCGCCTACAAAGGTATTATCCCCACGGCGATTTGACGGCACACGTGATCGGATACGTTGGCCGTATCAGCGAACGTGATCTAGATCGAATAGACCATGTGGCTTATCGCGGCACAGAATACATAGGCAAGCTTGGAATCGAGGCGCGCTATGAGCAGATGCTATTGGGAGAGGCGGGCTTCGAACAAGTTGAGACCAATGCTCACGGTCGCGTGGTGCGGCTGCTCAATCGTACCGCTCCAGTGGCAGGACCGAATCTACACCTTAGCATCGATATCCGACTTCAGAAGGTCGCCCGTGACGCGTTAGCAGAGCAAGAAGGGGCCGTGGTGGCCATTGAACCATCAACTGGTGCTGTGCTCGCGTTTACCAGCACGCCTTCCTATGACCCCAATCCATTTGTAGACGGAATTGATCGAAAGTCCTACCAGGCACTGCGTAATTCAGAATCTCGGCCGTTATTGAATCGCGCCTTGAATGGCCGCTACGCTCCCGGATCGACAATTAAGGGATTTATGGGGCTCGCGGGATTGGAGTATGGACAAAGTCCCACCGAAACCAATTATTGCCCAGGATGGTACTCGCTTAAAAACAGCCGCCACCGGTATCGATGTTGGAAGCGGCAAGGGCACGGACTAGTCGATCTTAGCGACGCCATAATCCAGTCTTGCGATGTTTATTTCTATAAGCTTGCAAACATGCTTGGCATCGGTCGTATGCACAGTTACCTAAAGCAATTCGGTTTTGGCGAGACAGCGGGAATTGATCTGCTTGGTGAGCCTTCTGGATTGATGCCTTCGGTCGAGTGGAAAAAAGAGGCTCGAGGTGAGCCGTGGTATCCCGGTGAAACCGTGATAGCCGGCATCGGACAGGGTTATGTCCTGGCAACACCGTTACAGCTTGCGGTGGCTACGGCGACCTTGGCGAATCGCGGCGTCCGACCGGTGCCACAGTTAGTTCGGGCCATCGGAGATCCGAAGACCGGGGAGTTGAAAATGCTAGAACCGCAGATGCGTGATCAGGTTAGTGTGCGCAATGCTGAGTACTTCGATGTCGTGATCCAGGCGATGACCGATGTTGTGCATGGTGAGCGTGGCACAGCACGTCGCATCGGTGTGGATTTGCCTTATCGGATGGCTGGGAAAACCGGGACATCGCAAGTCATTCGGCTAGCGCCGGGGCAAGAATATAACGAAGAGGAGCTCGAGAAACGGTTCCGGGATCACGCCTTGTTTATTGCATTGGCGCCCGTGGAGGACCCTCAGATTGCGGTAGCAGTTGTCGCGGAACACGGTGGTAGCGGAAGCCGTATTGCCGCGCCCATCGCCCGTCAAGTGCTTGATTACTATCTTGTGGAACGACATATCAGGTCACCGCAGTTTACCGGAGGTCCACGCGATGGCGCGTAGTCGCGAAAGCCATAGTTATGACCACTGACGATCAATCGCACATTGATACCCCGCTTTTGATTGGGCTAGGGGCTCTATGCATGGTGGGATTATTCGTCCTCTACAGTGCCAGCGGTGAAGACACTTCTGCTATTCTGCGCCAGTCGATACGCATTGCCGTTGCCATGGTTGTCATGTTGGGAGTGGCGCAGATCGCACCGGCCACCCTAATGCGATGGTCGCCGCACCTTTTTGTAGTTGGACTTGCCTTGCTTGGACTAGTACTGGTCGTAGGAATCATCGGCAAAGGGGCACAGCGGTGGCTTGATTTGGGGATTGTGCAATTTCAACCTGCGGAAATCATGAAGTTGGCGGTTCCGATGATGGCGGCTTGGGTGTTCACCCGTCACCCGTTACCTCCGAAGATGTGGGAAACTATGCTAGCGGCCTTGGTAGCGGTGGTACCGGCGGTGCTTGTAGTTTTGCAGCCAGACCTGGGAACGGCGGTGCTTATCGCCACTTCGGGGATTTTGGTTATCATCTTGGCCGGAATGAGATGGCGGCAGATTTTGATCGTCGGTGGAGTCATGGCCGCCACCACGCCGATACTATGGTTGTTCCTGCATGAGTACCAGAAGCGGCGCATAACCACGTTGCTTGACCCGTGGGCGGATCCCCTCGGCGCTGGTTATCATACGATCCAATCCACTATCGCGGTGGGCTCCGGTGGCTTTTACGGCAAGGGTTGGCTCAACGGCAGTCAATCGCATCTTGAATTCATTCCGGAACGCAGTACGGATTTCATCTTCGCGGTATTCGCCGAGGAATTTGGAATGCTTGGGGCGCTTTTATTGTTTCTGACCTATATGTTTGTTGTCGCTCGGGCTTTGTTTATTTCGTTCTATGCCCGAGATACCTACTCTCGTTTGTTATCAGGAAGCCTCGCCCTGACATTTTTCTTTTATCTGTTTGTGAATATCGGTATGGTCACTGGAATCTTGCCGGTGGTGGGGGTGCCGTTGCCGTTAGTCAGTTATGGTGGAACATCGATGGTCACTCTTATGGCAGGATTTGGGATTTTGATGAGTATTCAGACTCATCGCAGGCTGTTGTCGACCCCATGAGGCGGGCACCCATACCAAGGCTATGTGTTGCCGCTACAGTCGTCGCACTATGTACCCTCCAGAGTGCGCGTGCGCTCGATTTGAACCAGTACCCAGAGATGAACGTTTTTATCGACGAGATGGTTAGTGTGCACGGTTTTTCTGCACAAGAGTTGCGCAGCATATTTGCCCAGGTCACCTTGAGTGACAAAGTGCTAAAGGCCATTCGCCGACCAGCCGAGCGCCTGCCATGGTACCGTTATCGAAAATTACTGGTGACCGACAGACAGGTGACAGATGGCGTGAAATTCTGGAGGGAACATGAGACTACCTTAGACAGAGCCACACAGCAGTTCGGTGTTCCACCACAGATCGTGGTGGCGATTATTGGCGTCGAGACTCGTTATGGGCGTGTAAGTGGGAATCACTCTGTGATTAATGCGCTCACAACGCTCATGTTGGGATACCCGCGCAGGAGTGAGTTTTTTCGCAGTGAGCTTGAACAGTACTTGCTGCTCACTCGCGAGGAAGAATTGGATCCGATGGCCATCAACGGCTCTTATGCCGGGGCCATGGGGGTACCTCAATTCATTTCCAGTAGCTACCGTCGTTACGCGGTGGATTTCAATGGAGATGACAGGCGCGATTTGATCTCAGATCCGCTCGATGCTATTGGCAGTGTCGCCAATTATCTCCATGCACATAAATGGAGGAGGGATGAGCCGGTTGCGTCCGATGTTCAAGTTCCTGAAGATCTGGCGCTCGACGCGATGATCAGTTCGGGGTTCGAGACCACTACTACCATTACACGCCTTCACGAGTTAGGTCTGCGGACCGATGCTGAACTGTCAGGGGATTCTTCAGCAAGCTTAGTGCGTTTGGATGGGGACAGCAGTCCCGTTTATCGCATTGCTTTCGATAATTTTTATGTGATTACTCGGTATAATCACAGTCTTCTTTATGCTATGGCGGTATATGAGTTGAGTCGTCAGATTGAGCAAGAATACTCGACGCTATGAGTCCGCGAACAATCGCTGCGTTGGTGTGTGTTGTGTTATTGTCTTCGTGCTCGTTTTGGTCTAATAAGGGTGGCTACTATAAAGGCGATGGCCCGCCGAGCTATAAGGGCCCGGATCTCGCTACCATTCCAGATGCGATACCGCGCATCGAGCCGCTGAGTCAAACGGGCAATAGCCCATACCGAGCGCTAGGAAAGACTTATCGTCCACTGCACTCTGCACAGGGATACCGTGCGCGTGGTATGGCATCGTGGTACGGTAACAAATTTCATGGACGGCGCACATCCAGCGGCGAGACTTACGACATGTTCAAGATGACCGCCGCTCATCCTACATTACCGATACCTAGCTATGTCAAAGTGGCTAACTTGAGCAATGGTCGGTCCGTGGTAGTGCGTGTTAATGATCGCGGTCCTTTTCTCCACGGTCGGATCATCGACCTATCATATGTGGCCGCAGCAAAGCTCGGTGTTCTCGCTACTGGTACCGCGCCAGTGGAAGTGACTGCGGTGTCACCTGCGCCGGTATTGCAGGAAGCGAAAATAGAGGCTCCGGTCACCCAGGTTACCCAAGATGTATCGGTCGAGCCTCGTCTATTTGTGCAGGTTGGTGCTTTCACTAACAGATTCAATGCCGAGGTGGTCTACAATCGGCTGACCGGAGCTGGATTTGCGCCGGTTGCAATTCAAGAAGTGCTGATAGGTAAGAGCCGCATCTTTCGTGTTCGAGTTGGGCCCGTTGAATCCATCACCCAAGGTGACCAGTTGATTGACCGCATGTACGGATACGGGATGCGCGAGCAAAGATTGGTGATCGACTAAAGTGCCGAAGTCGTGGGGTCGTGACTAATGGTACCCGGTCACGACGGCGGCGTTGTTCTTCAGGCAAGAGACGACGACAGAATCATCTTTGAAAATGTTAAGACTTTGTCTATACAACGATCCCGTTGTTTATCGCATGCGAACGATCACACGGTCGAATATGGTATTTTTCCGATGGAGGTATAAATCGTTGTTGCGCACAATTGAATTCTCGATTTTCGTTTTGTTGTCGCTTTGTTTGGGTTTGCAAGCGCGAGGCGCCGAGGAAATTTCGGGTTTGGAGCGCTCGTCGCTACCGCCACCCAAGATCGAGGCAAAGTCATGGGCATTACTCGATCTGAATAGCGGATCGATGTTGGCAGAAGGCAATGCGGATCAGCGCATAGAGCCTGCTAGCCTGAGCAAACTCATGACAGCATTTGTGGTATTCAACGAACTGAAAAAGGGCACTTTTGCACCAAGCGATATGGCCCACATCAGTGAAAAGGCCTGGAGGACAGGCGGATCGAGGAGCTTTGTCGAGGTCAATTCAAAGGTCAGCGTTGAAGATTTGCTAAAAGGCATGATTGTGCAGTCTGGAAACGATGCCTCGGTGGCGCTTGCAGAACACGTCGCAGGTAGTGAGGACAGTTTTGCGCTCATCATGAATCAGCATGCGGAAAGACTTGGTCTCGCCAACTCCAATTTCAAAAACAGCACAGGATTGACTGAGGAGGGTCATTACAGCTCAGCTCGCGACCTGGTGATTCTGGCGAGTGCGATCATCCAGGAGTTTCCTGAATACTATCAGTGGTACTCCTTAAAGGAGTTTACCTATAACAACATTACCCAGCCGAACCGTAACAAGTTACTGTATAGAGACTCCTCTGTAGATGGGGTGAAAACAGGTTACACCAGTACGGCGGGCTATTGTCTGATCGGATCGGCTGAGCGTGATGGTCTTAGGCTGATCGCTGCGGTGACCGGCGCAGACGGTCCACGGCAGCGCACCAACGAGGTGCACTCACTGTTGAAATACGGCTACGCCGCCTACCAGTCCCATTTGGTGTACGACAGTGCCACGCCTGTCGCGCACGTTGAGGTGGTGATGGGTGAACAGGATGCGCTGGCTGTGGGTGTTTCCGATGACTTACGTGTTACCGTGCCACGGGGCAACACTGACAAACTCAAAGCAGAGCTGGGCTTGGAAGAGCTTCACACCGCACCTATTGCCGAGGGCCAGACAGTGGGCAGTGTAAAGTTGACGTTCGACGACCAGCCTTTTGGAGAGTATGCCCTGGTCGCTCTGCATGCCGTCCCTGAAGGGAGCTGGTGGCAGCGAGCCATTGATACGGTGATGCTGTGGTTCAATTGATACCGTCCAGGGCTTGGGCCTACTCCAGCTCAGCTGGGACCGTTCATGTCCAAAGCGTTTCCTAGTATTCAACAGACAAATCCC
>JAOTYS010000016.1 GCA_029861795.1 Gammaproteobacteria bacterium
AAATATCATTCATCAGGCCTGGAAGGCTGGTGTTAAGCGACTGTTGTTCCTCGGTTCGTCCTGCATCTATCCGAGGGACTGTCCCCAGCCGATCAAGGAAGAATACCTGCTCACAGGTCCACTAGAAGCAACCAACCGCGCCTATGCGATCGCCAAAATAGCCGGTATCGAGATGTGTTGGTCCTATAATCGGCAATACAGCACGCAATTTCTGGCCGTTATGCCGACCAATCTGTACGGGCCCGGCGACAACTACGATCTCGAAAAATCGCATGTGATTCCCGCGCTGATCCGCAAGATGCACGAAGCCAAGGCCCGAGCCGATAAGGAGGTGGTTGTGTGGGGTACGGGCACGCCGCGCCGTGAATTTCTCTACAGCGACGATCTCGCCGACGCCTGTGTGTTCCTAATGAGTTTGCCCGATGAACAACACCTGTCACTGGTAACTGATCACCAATCACCGCCCTTGATCAACATTGGCTGCGGCGAAGATCTCACGATTCGTGAGCTAGTGGACCTGGTGAAAGATATTGCCGGCTATGAAGGTCAGATCGTCTGGGATCGCAGCAAGCCCGATGGCACGCCACGGAAGTTACTCGATGTCAGCAAGCTTACTAGACTTGACTGGAAGCCTCGGATAAGTCTCAAGGAGGGCTTAGAACGGGCGTACAGGGATTATCTTGAGAGCCTCGCTGGCGACGATCGTGTGCCATAAATCAATCGGTTACCCCCCCCATCCTGCAATCACGGAATAATGACTCATGACTAACGCTGAAAGCAATTTTCAGGTAACGGTTGTTGGTGCAGGCTACTGGGGGAAAAACCTGGTGAGAAATTTCCACGCCCTGAGATCACTGCGCGCGGTTTGCGACCACAAGCCGGAAGTATTGCGAGGGATTATAGCCCAATATCCCCGTGTGGCTGCGATGTCCTCATTTTTAACGTACTGGCGGACGCCACTATTCAGGGTGTGGCCATAGCGACACCGGTTGCCGGTCACGCAGACATGGTCAAGCTAGCGATTCTGGCTGGCAAAGATGTGTATCTGGAAAAAACCGCTATGTATCTCGGAGACGGAAGGCGAGGAGCTGAATCGATTGACGGGTGGTCGTGGCCGCACTCCAATGGTCGGGCATGTTCCATGGCATCACCCAGCTGTATCAAAGCTGGAGGAACTCGTACCGATGGGTGACGGGTTACCACATCAGTCTCACTTATAAGGAGAGAATGGATGCATGTGTTGGTAACGGGTGGTTGCGGATATAAAGGAAGTGTCCTTGTACCAAAGCTTCTCGGTCAGGGGCACGAGGTAACGGTGGTGGACACGATGTGGTTTGGGAATTTTTTGGCGCCAGACCCAAGACTACGCGTGCTTGAGACGGATGTGCGCGATTCCGACAAAATCCCACTTAAAGGTATTGATGCAATCATCCATCTGGCATCGGTGGCTAACGATCCGTGTGGTGATCTTGATCCGCAATTGACCTGGGAGATAAGCGCACTCGCGACGATGCGGTTGGCAGATGGCGCGGTGCGCAAGGGTGTCAAACAGTTCATCTACGCTTCCTCCGGTAGTGTGTATGGTATCAAGGGAGAAGAGAAGGTTACGGAAAACCTGACTTTGACACCGATTTCGGCGTACAACAAGACCAAAATGGTAGCAGAGCGCGTGTTGCTCAGTTACAGGGACGATCTTCTTGTTCAAATAGTTCGGCCGGCGACCGTGTGTGGATATTCACCGCGAATGCGGTTGGACGTATCGGTCAACATGCTGGCAATGCAGGCGTTGATGAAAGGTGTCATTACTGTATTTGGTGGTGCCCAGATACGGCCAAACATCCACATTGATGACATCACCGACCTTTACCTTTTTCTGCTGAAGAAAGGCAAGGCAGTACAAGGGGTTTACAACGCGGGGTTCGAAAACCTTTCAATCATGGAGATTGCACGGAAAGTCGTGGCGCGCGTGCCGGCGGAAATCCGGGTAACGGAATCGACGGATCCTCGTTCCTACCGCGTGAATTCCGACAAGTTACTGGGCACGGGTTTTCGGCCTACGAAGACGGTTGACGATGCGATCGAGGAGATCATCGCAAAATTCCGCGCAGGCGTTTTGAGGGACGAAGATCACTTTTACAACTTGCGTTGGATGAAGCGCGCAGCGGCGTAAGCTCTCGTGGAGGTAAACATGGAAGGCGATTCGGATAAGTCGGCGACTCATCTGCAAGAGGAACCTTTTTCTAACTACGCTTTCAGGCTTGCGGAGATTCTGCAAGCATATGACTGGTCAAAGGTGCAACGGTTGGCAGAGGCATTTCGGGACGCCTGGCGTAACGGTCGGCAGGTGTTTCTGTGCGGTAACGGCGGCAGCGCGGCCAATGCAATGCATATGGCCAACGACCTACTCTATGGTGTCGCCCCGAATAAAACGGGTATTAGAGTTTCCGCGTTACCGTCCAATACGTCAGTGCTCACTTGTCTGGCGAACGATCTCGGTTATGACGAAATTTTCTCGAGGCAAATCAAGGTCCAAGGGCAGAAAGGCGACGTTTTGGTAGTGCTGTCGGGAAGCGGAAATTCAGCGAACGTCGTTAAGGCGCTGTTACAGGCGAAAGAAATCGGTATAAAGACTTTTGCCATCCTCGGTTACTCCGGTGGTAAGTGTCTTAGGCTCACAGATGTTGCCATTCATTTTCCCGTAAATGACATGCAGATCTCCGAGGATCTGCAATTAGTGGTTGGCCATATGATCATGCAGTGGCTGTGCGCCAACCCGGTTGAGAGTAATGGCGCACAAAGTTGTGGTCATCGGTAGTAATTCGTTCTCTGGCGCGACTTTCATCGACTATCTTTTAGAGCGTGGCGAAGAGGTTATCGGCATGAGCCGCTCGCCTGAGCCGAGTCATGCAATGTTGCCATACAAATGGCGAGATCACGTGGCGTTTCGTTTCCTTCAGCTCGACCTCAACTGCGATCTAGGTGCGATGATGGATGTGATCCATGACTTCCGTCCTAACTACGTAGTCAACTTCGCTGCGCAAAGCATGGTGGCTGAAAGTTGGCATAATCCGGACCATTGGTTTATGACTAATGTAGTGTCCACCGTACGCCTGCACGAGCAGTTACGTCATTGCCAGTTCCTCCAGACGTACGTGCACGCCACGACACCTGAAGTTTATGGCAGTACCAGTGGTTACGTGGGCGAGAGTGCACCATTCCGACCCAGCACACCCTACGCGGTATCGCGGGCAGCGGCCGACATGAGTCTTCGGACGTATTATGAAGCATACGGTTTTCCGGTCGTGTTTACACGTGCAGCGAACGTTTACGGTCCCGGCCAGCAACTTTATCGCATTATTCCGCGAACGATACTTTTTATCTTGCTTGGCAAGAAACTTCAGCTACACGGCGGCGGACAGTCGCGCCGGGCGTTTATCTACGGTCAGGATGTGGCAGATGCCACGTGGCGCATCGCGACGCAAGGGGTGCTGGGAGAGGCGTACCATATCTCCACTATGGAGGTTATTACAATTCGTGAGTTGGTAGAGCGTATCTGCACGAAGTTGGGTGTGTCGTTCGATACAAGCGTGGAAATCGTGGGGGAACGACTCGGTAAAGATGCGGCTTACATGCTCGACAGTACCAAACTGCGTCAAACGCTCGGCTGGCGTGATCGGATTTCACTGGATCGGGGGCTCGACGAATGCATCACCTGGGTACAACGCCACTTCGACGAGCTAAGGCACCAAGAGTTCGACTACGTGCACAAACCGTGAACAAGGTTCCACACGTGGGACGAGAAATCGATCTGCTTGTGAACTATCCCAAGATTAAGCGCAATGTGGAGGACAGAGGTCTTGCGAAGACCGAGGAAGACCGCTGCGTTGCCCGAAAATTCGGCCAGGAATTTTTCGACGGCGAACGTCGCTATGGCTACGGTGGCTTCAACTATCATCCGCGTTTCTGGCAGCCGGTCGTGCCGACTCTGCGGGCACATTTCGGCTTGAAGGCGGGAATATCGCTGCTTGACGTCGGATGTGGCAAAGGATTCATGCTTCATGATCTTGCGGCCTTGATTCCTGGAATCATCGTAAAAGGCGTAGACATTTCGGAATACGCGATAGCAAACACAATTAAAGATATGAAATCGCATGTTCGGGTCGCTGATGCCTACAAGCTTCCTTTCACGGACAAATCCTTCGACGTAGTGATTTCGATCAACACAATTCACAACCTCGAGCGGGTGGCATGTGGCCACGCATTGCGTGAGATCGAGCGTGTGAGCAGGAAGGGGTCATTTATTACTGTGGATGCCTACCGTACCGATGAGGAGAAAGAGCGCATGCATGCCTGGAACCTGACCGGTCTGACCATCATGCACGTCGATGAATGGGTCGCGTTCTTCAAGGAGGTGGGCTATACAGGGGACTACTATTGGTTTATTCCATGACTGAACCACGCATGGATGGTTGCCGGAAGTTTCGCGCAAATTCATTTGAACCAGCCGAGCTGAGGTGAGCACTGTGCCGACCGTGTATCGCCAGCATTCCCAAAGCGCTACCAAAAATATTTCCATACGACTCTATCGTGAGATGCTGCGCATCAGGCTGATCGAAGAGCGGATCGCTACCCTTTATGCCGAGCAGGAGATGCGATGTCCCGTGCATTTGTGCATTGGCCAGGAAGGGATCGCGGTCGGCGCTTGTGCAGCGCTCGGCCGGCGGGACTATGTCTTTTCCGGCCATCGTTCCCATGGACACTATCTAGCCAAGGGAGGCGACCTGAACGCTATGATGGCCGAGATCTACGGCAAGGCTACGGGCTGCGCCGGCGGCAAGGGCGGCTCAATGCACGTGATTGATCTGGATGCGGGGTTTATGGGTTCCACCCCCATCGTGGGAAGTACAATCCCGATTGCGGTAGGCGCCGCGTTCGCTTCCGTGATGCAAAATGACGATCGGGTGACGATGGTATTTTTCGGCGATGGAGCTGTAGAAACCGGAGTTTTTCACGAAAGTCTGAACTTTGCTGCGCTCAAGAAGTTGCCTGTTATCTTCGTGTGCGAAAACAACTTGTATTCGGTGTACTCCCCGTTGGAAGTGCGCCAGCCCGCGGGGCGCCGCATCTTCAATCTCGCGCTTGCTCAGGGAATCGAGAGCATTGAAGGTGACGGCAACAACGTCGAATTGGTCCATGAGCTCTGCTCAAGGGCAGTGGAAAAGGCGCGCAAAGGCGGAGGACCCACATTCTTCGAATTCGCCACGTATCGGTGGCGCGAGCATTGTGGGCCTGAATACGACAATCACATTGGTTATCGCAGCGAAGAGGAATACTTGGAGTGGAAGAAGCGTTGTGGGGTCACCCTTCTCGAAAGCAGACTTCTTGGCAGCAACATTGTTTCTCGTCCCGCGCTGGACGAAATAACCAAGGAGCTCGACGCGGAAATAGAGGCTGCGGTGGCTTTTGCCAAGCAGAGCCCATTTCCGGAAGAACATCTCATGTCGGCGCACGTAGTGGCCGAGTGAGTCAAGTGAGCATCGCAACACCCGTGACAAGAAAGCTAAAATTCTTTGAGGCGCTCCGCGAGGCGCAGGACCTATGTATGGCAAAGGACCCCGCCGTCTACATCATGGGGCTCGGGGTTCCCGATCCAAAGGGTATATTCGGCACGACCTTGGGCCTGCAGCAGAAGTACGGTCCAAAGCGGGTGCTCGATATTCCCCTTTCGGAAAATGCCATGACTGGCGTCGCGACCGGGTCAGCCCTTGTCGGAATGCGGCCCATTATCACGCACCAGCGAGTCGATTTTGCGCTTATTGCAATGGAGCAGATGATCAACCAGGCGGCCAAGTGGCATTACATGTTCGGCGGTCAAAGCCGGGTGCCATTGGTGATTCGCATGATCATTGGTCGCGGCTGGGGGCAGGGGCCCCAGCACTCGCAGAGCCTGCAGTCCTGGTTTGCGCATGTTCCCGGCCTTCGTGTGGTCATGCCGGCGACGCCACACGATGCAAAAGGCCTACTCATTTCGAGCATTGAAGATGATAATCCGGTTATCTTCATGGAGCATCGCTGGCTTTACGGCATGAGCGACAATGTGCCGGACGGTCTATACCGCGTACAGCTGGGAAGGGCGCGTGTCGTGAGGCAAGGTCAAGACGTCACCATCGTCGCCACTTCATATATGGTGCTGGAGGCGATTCGCGCGGCGGAAAAACTGTCGGAATCGGGGATTCAAGCCGAAGTGATAGACCTGCGAAGCCTGCGCCCGCTCGACGACGCCACGATTCTCCAGTCGGTCCGCAAGACCGGACGGTTGGTAATGGCTGATACTGGCTGGAAAGCGTTTGGAGTCTCCGCGGAGATCCTGGCGCTGGTTACCGAGAAAGCCTTTGGCGATCTCAAGACGCCGCCGCGGCGCATCGCGCTTCCCGATTTTCCCGCACCAACTAGTCCGGCATTGTCCGACCATTACTATCCGAGATCGGGCCATATCGTAGCTGAAATATTGAGTATGTTCGGGCAAGAACCAAAGAAGGGCCTCTTTGAGACATCAAAAGGGCAGCGGCTGGACCAGCCGGATCCAACCTTTACGGGTCCGTTTTAATTGACTGGCTGACGCGAGGGTTGATGTTCGAAAAGATGATGACTGAAGAGCACTAACTTTGCCATCGTTAAGCGGCGGTCGACCGTGAAAAATTTAATCCCCCAACGAGACCGTATGGTTACGCAGTCCGAATCTGTGGTGCGTGCGAAGCGCAAATCATGCGCCATCTGCGGCACCGATCTCGAAGCGGCAATTGACTTGCCAGGATTGCCGCTCACCGACACATATTGCCGCGAACCGATAGAAAATTCTCTACCAGGTATCGACCAAAAATTGCTTTATTGCCCTAGCTGCGGCCACGGACAACTCGAGGTACAGATAGCGCCGGAAGTACTATACGGGACAAATTATTGCTTTCGTACATCGGCAAGCTCGACCGCACGAAAGGGGACGCAGTTTTTTATGTCGGTGCTGGAGGAAGTGGCTTCGGGGCGTCATTTCCGTTGCGTGCTGGATCTTGGATGCAATGATCTTTATCTGCTCTCACAGCTCAAAGAGCGCGCAGACGTTCGCATCGGCATAGATCCGGTCTGGAAGGGCTGCGAATCAGACCGTGAAGACGCCTCCATCCTCGTGTACGGAAGCAATATTGAGGATATTGATCTGTCGATGCTGCCACAAAAACCGGATCTTGTGGTGTGCCGACACACTCTTGAGCACGTTTTTGATCCGGCCACGATCCTTAACTTGCTGCTGGAATCGGCTGCTCCCGATGCACTGTTTGTATTCGAGGTGCCGGGTTTCGATGGGTTGATCAGCAGGTTCCGGTTCGATCAGGTTTTTCACCAACATTTGCAATACTTTTCACTCGCTTCCTTTGCGCGCCTGCTGGACAACCTTGGCGCCAGTCTTCTACTGAGCCGGGAGAATTATCACGATTGGGGGGCGCTGGCGGTGGTCTTTGCGCGATCGGCGTCCGCAAATGTACATGAGGCCGACGCCCGACGACCGAGCTTGTCAGATATACACGACCGGTATCATTTGTTCAGGCAGCAAATGATGGCGAGCAGCGCGATGCTCTCGGCGTTGAGCGGCACAACGACTTACGGTTACGGGGCGGCGCAAATGCTTCCGGTGCTGGCTTATCATATGAAAACTGATTTTGGCCAGCTAGCCGCGGTCTTGGATGACGATCCATCGAAAGATGGAATTCAGTACTGGAACCTTCCGGTGAAGATAATGTTGCCTGGGCGCGTGAAAGATATTTCAGAAGGGTCGGTGCTAGTGACCGCTGTAGACAATGTCCAGTCGATCATGACCAAATTGCTTGCAAATCGGCCGCGGCACATTCTGTACCCATTTCACGTTATTTGAATAGGCATGTTGCACGGAGAAAACATAGTGTCAGTCGCCAAAACGAAAGAACCGCAAAACCAGTCTCAGATCGAAGATTTTCAGCGCTTGGGCCCTGTTACGGTGGGGCCGTGGACGAGCCACATTTGGCGACATGATCCACGGCACATGTGTTTCCTTCTGTCGCGCTACAAATTTGTTGCAAAAATGTTGGCAGGCAAACAAAGTGTTTTGGAGGTTGGGTGTGGTGATGCGGTTGGAACTCCTATTGTTCTACAGACCGTAAATGCCGTGCACGGTATAGATTTCGAGCCGCTTGTGCTCAATGAAGCAATTGAGCGCTATCGTAAAGAGAGAATCGACCGTGCCACGTTTGCGATTCATGATATGACAGCCGGCCCCGTTCCGGGAAAATTCGACGCTGCTTTTTCTCTCGACGTTATCGAACACATCCCAGCGCGGCTTGAGAAAGCGTTTCTTGACAATATTTGCGAGGCGCTCACTCCTCAGGCGGTATGCATATTTGGGACGCCGAATGTTACCGCCGATCAGTATGCGAGTCCGGCAAGCAAGGAAGGACATATTAATCTCAAAAGTGCGGAAAGTTTGCAACGGTTTCTGGGGTGTCGATTTCACAATGTATTTAACTTTTCCATGAACGATGAGGTCGTGCACACGGGTTACGCACCAATGGGGCACTACCTTTTTGCGGTCGGGGTTGGCTTGAAGGGCTAAATCAGTTGAGATCGATGGTGTTGGTGGGATGCTAGCAGTATCTGTCGGAGCGACTATAAGCAAGAGATTTATGAGCTGGCATTTGTCGACGCTTTTTATTGAGAGGCGTAATTTATGGACATGATGATTTCCGGACGCCATGCACTGGTCACCGGCGCTGGCCGCGGGATTGGCCGGGCAATTGCGGAATGTCTGGCGCGAGAAGGGGCCAGAATCGCGGCAGTCTCACGCACACAGGCGGATATCAATTCACTAAGCCAGAGTATTGGAGGTGATGCCGATGGTCACGTTGGTGTCGCAATGGATCTCATGCCCGAAGGTGCGCCGGACGAGCTGTTAGCGCGCCTCAGAGATTCGGGTTTCGGTCCGATCGACATCGTTGTACACAATATGGGCGGTACATTGAATATTACGAATCCGTATTGTTCGATCGAAGATTGGCGCCGGATTTATCGATTCAACTTTGAGGTGGCGGTCGAGCTAAACCGGATGATCGTTCCAGATATGCAGCGACAGCGCTGGGGGCGAGTAGTGCATGTTTCGTCGATTTCGGCGATGGAGAACCACGGTCCGATTACGTATTGCGCCATCAAGGCCGCGCTTACTGCCTATGCGCGAAGCTTTGCCGGTGTGGTGGCCCCCGATGGAGTTGTGATTTCTGCCATACTTCCCGGCGCCGTTTTCACGGAGGGAGGCTACTGGGATCAGGCGTCGAAAGAGCGCCCTGACCATGTGCATAAATTTCTTGCCGAGCGTCAGCGTGTCGGACGATTCGGCCGACCGGAAGAGATTGGGAATTACGTGACATATCTGTGCTCGGAACTGGCCTCTTTTAATACTGGGAGCATTGTTCCGATTGACGGAGGGCAAGGAAGGGGGTATTTCGGTCAATGAGCCAAGCAGGTAAAGCAGTATGTGCCGGAATGGGCGAAATTCTTAACAAGGACTTACGCCGCCAGATCGTCGATATGGTGATCGCTGCGAAAAATGGCCACATTCCCAGCGCTTTCTCGATAGTCGACATTGTGTCGTACCTGTACCGTCACGTTCTAAACGTTGATCCCAGAAACCCAGAATGGGCGGAGCGCGACTTCTTTATCCTCAGCAAGGGACATGGCTGCCTTGGCTTATACGTCAATCTTCATCGGCATGGTTTTATCACCGACGAAGACGTAGCCCAGTTCTGCCGCAAGGGCGGCATCCTTGGCGAGCACCCCGATTTCAATAAGGTCCCGGGGGCCGAGGCGTCAACTGGCTCGCTCGGCCACGGTTTCAGCTACGCGGTGGGGATTGCGCTCGGTCATCGGATCAAAGGCCGCCAAAACCGCATTTTCGTCCTGGTTGGTGACGGTGAATGTCATGAAGGGACAATCTGGGAAGCAGCGCATGTTGCGCGCAACTACGAGTTGGGCAAACTTTGCGTGGTCGTTGACTTGAACCAGTCAGGTATGCAGCTTCTTCCGCATGACGATCTGCCCGGAAAATGGAAGGCATTTGGCTGGAACACGATGGTCATTGACGGCCACAATGACGACGAGCTTAAGAGCGCATTCGACAATGTTCGCTTCGAGAGCAGGGGCGTGCCGACAGTGATCGTCGCGAAGACCATAAAAGGCAAGGGCGTCCCCATGTTGGAAGGGCACGGCATTTGGCATCACCGTGTTCCAAATGCCGAGGAGTACGCAAAGATCATGGAGGCCTTGTCATGAGCGAGAAGCAGGTACGCCAGCAATTCGCCGACACCATGTTGGCAGTGGGCCAGGAGGACCCGGACCTGGTTGTAATGGTCGGCGATATCAGCCACGGGATCCTCCAGCCCTTCGCCAAGGCCTGCCCTGAAAGATATTACAACGTCGGGATCCTCGAGCCGACGATAATGAGCATGGGTGCCGGCATGGCACGGGTAGGACTTTTTCCCGTGATCCATACCATTGCGCCGTTTCTGATCGAGCGCGCCTTCGAGCAGATCAAGTTGGACTTCTGCTATCATGGCCTGCACGGGAATGTCATCACGGTTGGCAGCGCGTTTGATTACGCCTATCTGGGATGCACGCACCATTGCTATGGCGACTTTGCGCTTTTGAAGACTCTGCAAGACGTGCAGATTACGTATCCATCCACGCCAGTCGAATTCGACACACTGTTCCGCCAGGCCTATCGCAACAACGCTGTGACTGTTTACCGACTGCCAGGAAGTCAACACGGTGTTGTTTTCAGCGCCAAGGATATTCAGTTCGGCAAGGGTATCAAGGTGGCCGACGGCCGCGACGTCACGCTTGTAGCGACTGGGCCGCAATTGAAGACCGCGCTTGGTGCGCGGAGCCTCTTGGCGCAGCGCGGTCGGGACGCGGAGGTTCTATATATTCATACCATCCGTCCGTTGGACGAAGAATTAATTCTGGCCAGTGTTTCGAAGAGCAAGTGCGTTCTCGTGATCGAGGAGCATATGCGCTCGGGCGGGCTCGGAGACGACGTTCTGCGCGCAACCCGTAAGCTTCCTAGTGTCAAGTACGCGTCCGCATCGATTCCGGACACGTTCGTGAGAGCGTACGGCTCCTACCAAGATCATTGCGAGTTCGTGGGCCTCACCCCAAATAGTGTGATGGCATTGGTGGAAAATGAATTCGCCCGGTAGCCGTCGGGAAAGCAAAATAGGGTTGAAACGTGCATCAGTGGCTCGGGACGCATGAAAAGGGTCGCGGGCATCTGGGATTTGGCGCGTTCGAGCGGGTCGCTTGGCACGCTTCTCATTTTGCTTGAGGAGCTTGAGATACAGCGCCAGATCCACGGCGCGGATTTAGTAGACGTAGTTATCGTCGGAAACGCAACCCACCTTGTTAACGGCATGCCCTCGAGGCAGACTGATGTCCCTGGTGGGTTTTGTATTTCAGACGTTGCGAAACTTGCCCCCATGATTGCGGTTCTTCGCGCAATGTCTGGCGTCTCCGACTGCCATGTGTGTGCCGATCAGACAAAGATCCGGGATGTCACAAGGCGGATGAGGACGAACTGCGTTATGTGGCCTGATCCCGAGATGCTGATGCAGGGCAGACACAGCTACGATAGTACACACGCAATTCAGGATTTTTATGCGCGGGAAGGAAATATTCCCCGTCTCTCCGTAGATGCCCCACTACTTGTGTGGGCGAAAAGTTACTTGAAGGAGAAAGCCCGGGGGCGATTGCCCGTTGCAGTGCACCTCAAAAACGATCCGAACGTTTCAGGCGAGAGCAATGCGAATATCGATTCGTGGTGGAGCTTTATGTCTAACTGCCGACATGAGTACGAAGTCCACTTTATCCTGGTAGGTGATGATCGGACTAACGGGAAGTTTCGTACACTGAAGAACGTGACAATTGCGCAGGACGACGGCGTCACCCTCGAGCGCTATCTTGCGATAATCCAGTCCACCGGACTTTTCATGGGTACGATGAGCGGACCCGCCAACATGGCGTTATTCGGGAAGAATCCGTATCTGATCTTCAAGCATCCGGACCATCATGCCCGGGAAATGGCCATGGAGCTCGGTGACAGTGATCATTACCCGTTCGCGCTGGCGCACCAACGAGTATTACGGATGTGGGATACAACCGAGAGGTTATTCGATGGATTTGAGAGCGTATATAGACAGGTATTTGCTTAGCAATGCCAAGAAATCAGCGAGCAACATCTATCACAGGACAGACCTTTAACTTTAAAGGCAAGGCGGCACTTGTCACCGGGAGTGCGCGTGGCATAGGGAGGACGATTGCGGCGGCGTTCGGGCACGCGGGGGCACGGGTTGCCATTTGTGACATTGACCGGAATACATCCAAAGCGACCGTATTGGATTTTCAGAAATCAGGGATCGATGCACAGCATTTTTCTGTCGACTTGTCCAAAATGGGAGAGCCTCAGCGCATGGTAGCGGAGGTCGCAGAGAAATTCGGCAGGCTCGATATCCTCGTGAACAACGCACGCGCCGGCGTGCGCCGGGATTTACCGGAAGACACGGAAGAGAACTGGGATCTGACCATGTCCGTCGGTTTGAGGGCGGCATATTTCGCGTGCCGAGAAGCAATTCCCATCATGAGATCTGGTGGCGGCGGAAGCATAGTAAATATCAGCTCCATTTCCGCTTTCTTGGTGTCACAAGAGTGTGCCGCCTACCATGCGGCAAAGGCCGGCATGATGCAGTTGACGAGGTATCTTGCGGCGCATGCAGGCAAGGGGATGGTACGCGTGAATTCGGTGCTGCCCGGGTTTATTGTTCAAGATGAGCATAAGAAACGATACTTCAGCGACGAAAACGTTGACTATCGCATCCGGGCGGAGCGATGTCACCCTCTTGGAAGAGTGGGTCACGCAAGCGACGTAGCCGAGGCTGCACTGTTTCTTTGTTCCGATTCCGCCAGCTTTATTACGGGGCATGCGATCGTTGTTGACGGTGGTTTCACCATCCAAGACTCCTGGACGGCGATCTCCGCAGTGGCAACTAGCCTGTAAAAAAATGGAACTAGGGCTCAATGGCCGCGTTGCATTAGTCACGGGCGGTAGTAAAGGGATCGGCCGGGCCATTGTCCAAGCCTTGGTCGAGGAGGGCGTGCGGGTTGCGGTGACAGCGCGTGGTGCAGAGGCTTTACGGAAGACAGCGCTGGAATTGTCGGGATTCGACATCTTGACTGTTCCTGCCGACGCAATCGATCAGAAGGCAGCTAGTTCTGTTGTGGCTCGCGTGGTCGACGTCTTTGGGGGGCTGGATGTCCTGATTAACAACGTCGGAGGGGCGGGAAGATTCGGTGGATTTAGGGATCTGACGGACATTGACTGGCGAAACGCGTTTAATTTGAATGTGCTAAGTCTTGTTCATTTCGTCCAAGCTGCAGATCAGTACCTGCGTAGTTCGAAGAGTGGGCGGATTATTAACCTTTCTTCGATCGCCGGTCTGCAGCCAGGCGCGTTCAACCCCCATTACTCGGTTACTAAGGCAGCGACAATTAATCTTAGTAAGTTCCTTGCTGATTATTTCGTAAAGGACGGCGTACTCGTGAACGTTGTTTGCCCGGGGCCGGTGCATAGCGAATCTTGGGAGGAGAATGTGCACCGATTGGCATTGGAACGCCACATCACGGTTGAGGAGGCCCGGCAACAAGTGGAACGTGAGGAGTCTTCAAAAATACCACTGGGTCGCATTGGTGAGTGCAAAGATGTGGCAGGGTTGGTTGTTTTCCTGGCTTCGGAAAGAGCGGCGTGGGTTACGGGATCGTGTTTTCACGTAAATGGCGGCAAGCTGAAAACAATCTGGTAAGTCGTGTCGGCCGTCTTTGACACACGTCGCATTACTTTATTAGCCTTGGAGATTTAGGCAGAGTGCGGTGTACACGCCGTTGCGGAAATCCCTTGAAGCGAAATCCACTCAACTACGCCGCGGTTCTTTGCAATAAATGGGGCCACTTCCATGAATGGAAATAAGCATCACGCTCACCCTCATATTGGGCCGCGGGACGTGGTATATGAAAACCCGTATCAGCAGGTATACAGGGTTTGTGTGCACTTCGGGGGCTATTCGAAAGATATATACGTAACGGATTATGGCGACAGGGTCGGTGTCATTGTGGAAGGCCCGAAGGGGATTTTGCTGACGCGACAGTACCGTCATTTAATTGACCGAGTTTCATGGGAGATTCCCGGAGGAAAGGTGGATCTGGCGGAAGGATTGGAAGAGGCGGCGTGCCGTGAGTGCATGGAAGAAACAGGTGTTCTTTGTCGCGTGCTCAAGCCACTCCTCATGTTTCATCCCGGGCTTGATACGTTGTACAACCCCACTCACTTGTTCCATACACGCGATTTCGAGGAAAAGACTGAGGTGGATGGACTTCACGGCAATGAAGTCTGCGGTCGCGACTGGGTCCCATTGGACAAATGCATCGCTATGATATTGTCCCGGGAAATTGCGGACAGCCTGTCGGTGATCGCACTACTGTCGTACCACACCTTCATAAAACAAGAGTGACGTGGTACCGGATAAGACACAAGCGGCGGTTCTCTTTGAAACGGGAAAGCCCCTCAGGATTCTGGAACTCGTGATCCCTCCGATTGGGGCCGGCCAGATTCTCGTGGATCTTGCATATAGCGGTGTCTGCCATTCGCAGCTCAACGAGGTGCGCGGCCATAAGGGGCCTGACCGCTATCTTCCGCACACCCTTGGCCACGAGGGCTCGGGGACCGTTGTCGCGGTCGGAGAGGGGGTGACCAAGACCAAGCCAGGCGATAGGGTGGTGCTTTCCTGGCTTAAGGGAAGTGGCACAGATGCCATCAGTACCGTTTACGACAGCGCCGATGGACCCATCAACTCAGGCGCCATATCGACGTTCATGCGGCGAACCGTCACGTGCGAAAACCGCGTCACGGTTGTTCCCGAGTCAATGCCCTTCAAGCTGGCGGCGCTGTTGGGATGCGCGATTCCTACCGGGGCCGGCGTGGTGTTCAATACTTCTGGCATCACGCGCGGTGAAAGCATCGCTGTGTTTGGTGTCGGCGGCATCGGCCAGAGCGCCGTAATGGCGGCGGCTTCAGTAGGTGCGGCACCGATAATCGCCGTGGACATCGAGCCGGCAAAGCTCGCTAAAGCGCGGGAACTCGGGTCGACTCATATCATCGACGCAAGTGAGGGCGATCCTGTCGGTATCATCAGGCAGATTACGCACGGCAATGGGGTCCGCGTGGCGATCGAATCGGCGGGTCGGGTAGAGGTGATGGAGGCAGCGTACGAATCAGTGGCAACCGGCGGCGGCTTGTGCATAATTGCCGGGAACCCGCCTCATGGTGAAACCATGCGCGTTAACCCCTTCAGCCTGATCAGCGGCAAACGTCTGGTAGGAACATGGGGCGGTGAAAGCCGACCCGATGTCGATATTCCACGCTACGTGGATATGTTTATGAACGGCAGCCTGGCCCTGCAGAAATTGACGACCGAAGAATACTCCCTTAACGAGATCAATCAAGCTTTGGATGACTTGGAATCCGGGTGTGTTATCCGAGCGATGATCCGCATGTAGTGCTCCCGGCATTCACGCCGGCGACTGCGGCAATGCCTTTATGATTAATTCATCCTGACCCGCATTACACAGCGAGTAATGAGATTACATCCCGAGTCGTTGTCTGCGCTACAAACTGCTCGAAGCAGTGCCGGACCCGGCAAGCGTATGGTTTTTGTTTCGGGCACGTTCAATATCGTTCACCCCGGCCACCTGCGGCTGTTGCGCTTCGCCGCGGAGTGTGGTGACTACCTCGTGGTTGGGGTATTGGATGACCGGTTGTCCGACAATGCCCAATTAAGCCAGGGCATGCGGTTGGAAGGAGTAGCCGCGATCAGTTGGGTCAATCATGCATTCTTGCTGTGTGATACCCCGGAAAGCTTTATTGCCGAGCTGTGTCCGGCGGTTGTCGTCAAAGGAAAAGAGCATGAAAGCAGAACGAATCCGGAACTTGCCGTTGTTCAGTCTTATGGAGGAAAACTCCTTTTCGGTTCCGGGGATACGATCTTTTCGTCGCTGGAACTCATCCGCAAAGAGACGGAGCTCATCAATCATTCCTCGATTGTCAGACCGCAGGAGTATATCGTGCGCCATGGATTCAGCATGGCAGGTTTGCAGTCGGTGCTAGAACAGATGCGTTCGCTCAAGGTGTGCGTGGTCGGGGACACGATTGTCGATGAGTATATTCAATGCGACCCACTGGGCATGTCACAGGAAGATCCGACCATTGTGGTCACACCCATTATGACCAAAAAATTTCTCGGCGGTGCGGCGATCGTGGCGGCCCATGCGCGATGTCTCGCAGCGGAAACTGTCGATTTCATTTCCGTAACCGGCGTCGACGACGCAGGGCGATATGTCGGTGAACAGCTCGAAGAATATGGCGTCAACGCTCGACTGATCCCGGACGATAGTCGCCCGACAACCGTGAAACAACGTTACAGGGCGGAGAACAAGACGTTACTCAGAGTGAGCCACCTTCGCCAGCATAAAATCACCAGGTCACTACAACAGCAGACCCTCGCGCAAATCATGAATAGCCTTGCCCGGGCTGACTTATTGATCTTCGCGGATTTCAACTATGGGGCGTTGCCCCAGGAGCTGGTGGACGAGATCATGAATGAATGCCGCCGGCGCGACATCATGATGGTCGCCGACAGTCAGAGTTCATCCCAAATCGGCAACGTTTCCCGTTTCAAGGACGCGGCACTTCTCACGCCGACGGAGCGTGAAACGAGGATTGCCTTGGGGAACTATGAAGACGGGCTGGTGGTGATCGCCGAAGCCCTGCGGCAGCGTGCAAACGCCGAGAACATTGCTATTACGCTCGGGACGGAAGGCGTGCTGATACATGCCAAAGTGACCGAGAAAGGGCAATGGCTCACGGACCGGCTTGCGGCTCTGAACACTGCGCCCAAGGACACTGCAGGTGCGGGCGACTGCCTTCTGGTCTGTACTGCCATGGCGATGGCGGTCGGAAGATCCATCTGGGAAAGTCTCTATTTGGGCTCGCTTGCGGCTGCGTGCCAGGTGGGGCGGATCGGCAATGTCCCACTGAGCGCAGCGGAACTGCTTGTCGAGATCAACAAGAACAACGATTTCGTAAAGGGATAAAAGTTGCGTGCGTTACTCCTTGCGGCCGGCCTTGGCACGCGTCTGCGGCCCATCACGAATTCAGTGCCGAAATGCCTCGTCAAAATCAACGGCCGGCCGCTTCTGGATTACTGGATTGAGCTGCTCAGCGTCGGCGGAATTGTCGATATTCTGATCAACCTGCACTACATGCCGGAGGCCGTCAGGTCGTATATCAAGCGCTGCCCATATCCAGTAAACATAACCACCGTGTATGAAGAAAGACTGCTGGGAACGGGCGGGACACTGCTGAAAAACCGGGATTTCTTTCGCAACGAGCCCTCCGTGCTCGTTCATGCGGACAACCTGTCCAGTTTCGACGTTCGGGCGTTTATCCGGCAATATCAAGACAGGGACAAGGGTATCGAGATGACGATGATGACCTTCGATACGACAGAGCCGGAATCTTGCGGAATCGTCGAACTCGATGACCGTGGGATTGTAACGGCATTTCACGAGAAGGTAAAAAATCCACCCGGGAACCTGGCTAACGGTGCTGTCTATATCTTGTCGCCTTCTATCATCGATTTTCTCGTTGGGTATGGGAGGGAACTAATCGATTTCAGCACGGAAGTCTTGCCGAGCTTCATGGGTCGCATCAATACGTTCCACAACCGGATATATCACCGAGATATCGGAACCGTGGAAAATCTGCTAGCCGCACAGAATGAGTATCCCACCGCGGTAGCTAGACAACGCCGGGCTGGCACGGGCGGACTCTCTAGATAGCATGTCCGCACTGGATGCGCTGCAGCGCCGGATCCCAAGATGGCTGGGAATCGACCGCGCAGTGTTTTTTGCGATCCTTGGCAAAATCTGGAGTTCTTTTGCCGGCCTCGTTACTATCCTGCTCGTCGCCGTCTTTTTTTCTCGGGAGCTGCAGGGGTATTACTATACCTTCAACACCGTCCTGGCGTTGCAGGTTTTTGCGGAGCTTGGGCTGGGTGCCGTTCTTACTTACTATGCCAGCCATGAATGGGCAAAGCTCGCTCTCGACCGGCACGGCCAGGTAATCGGCGATGCAGACGCCTTGTCCAGGCTAACAAGCCTCGGACGGTTCGGTGTCAAGTGGTACTTGATTGCCGGTGCTGCAATCTCCACAGTTCTCGTGATCGGCGGATTGGTTTTTTTTTCGACAGCTGAACCTCGGGCATTTCCGTGGAGGGCGCCGTGGGTCGCACTGTGTGTGGTTACGGGCCTTTCATTATGGGTAGTGCCGATAGTTGCACTGCTGGAAGGCTGCAACCAAGTATCGAGGGTCTATGCTTACAGACTCATTCAATTTGTCGCATCTGGTGTGGCGGTCTGGGTTGCTATCTGCCTTGATGCAGGGCTGTGGGCTGCTCCGATCGGCGGCTTGGCTGGCCTAGTCGCACTATTAGTCCCTATTGGTCGGCGCTATGGCAGATTCGTCATGGCAATCTTGTTTGGGCAACCGAAGGGCCCGCTTTTGAACTGGCGGAAGGATATATTGCCCATGCAATGGCGCATAGCGTTGAGCTGGATTGGCGGATATTTCACCTTCTCGCTGTTTTCGCCGGTTCTTTTCCACTACCAGGGGCCAATTGTAGCCGGCCAGATGGGTATGACCTGGGTGTTCGTCAGCGCATTGATGGCCGTGGCATCTAGTTGGGTTACACCGAAAGCACCACTATTCGGAATGCTGATTGCACAGCAGAAGTATGCCGAGCTGGATCAGTTGTTCTGGCGCATCACCGCAGCCGTCGTCGCTGTGACGGCTGTTGGTGCGCTTAGTATCTGGGTGCTGGTTTTTGTTCTGGGCCAGTTGCATCATCCCTTTGCCACTCGCGTGCTCGACTCCACGACCACGGGATACTTGCTTGTCGCTACGATCATTGTGTCCGCCTCGTTGCCGATGGCTATCTATCTGCGTGCCCATAAGAAGGAGCCATTGTTGACGTTGTCGGTTATCAGCGGTCTTCTTACCGGAATCGCGGTCGTGGTACTAGGCAGGCATTACTCCGCTGATGGGGTGGCGATCGGCTACCTCGTTGTGATGGCAACGTTGACACCGTTTGTCGCGCTCATTTGGCATCGGCGGCGCGCCGAATGGCATGCGCATGCCGCTTCTTAGTGGAGCAGGAGGGGCGGAGCCAGTCATTGCGGGAAAGCAATTGGTTTTTGTTTGCCGGCGATCTTGACAGCGGGCGAACGCACGATACCTACTCATAACATTGGGCACGATTCCCTAATGAAATCGGGACCAAGATCTGCCGGTCGAATCTTAGGCCCACTTTACAGGCCGATCAGACGAGTGGCGCGTTTCCTGACATGGATGTTCCCAGCCCTAAGTCAGCTGCTACTGCCTACACGCTCGAATGAGCGGCGCCTGTTGGCGATATATGATACTTCTTACCAACCTTTCAGCGTGGGCGATATTTTGATCGTTCAAGAAGCCTCACTTGTGCTACGAGAAAGATACGATCTTAGTGTGGTGGATTTCGCTCTCGTATGCGACCCGCAGAATCCTAGCTCGTCCGACCTGGCATTTGCTAGTATCACAAAGAAGAATGCCATGTATCATTTGGCTTCCATTCTGCCAATTGCGCAGGTCAACCAATACCTTGGTTCCCTGTTTGTCTTTAATTCTCGTACGAACCTGCAGCGCTTCATCGCTGATAACGCGGATCTCTATCACGTGTGGCCGTCCGGGTGGAAATATGCTACGCAGGAATATCTCTACTATACGGTCTTCAATCATTTGCTATACAACCATCACAAGGAGCATGGAGCAATTCCGCATTTGTCGTGTCGGCCGTTTTTAGTGGATTGGGCACAGGTTTTTTATCGAAGGTATGTCTATCCGCACGTTCCAGTTACTGTGAATATACGTAACAACAAGGCTTTTCATACGCACAGAAATCTACGCCTGGAATGCTGGTTGGAGTTCTTTCATCATTGCGAAACACGTTACCCGGCCAAGTTCGTCGTCATCTGTGCTTGGGCCGAGGTCGATGACCGGCTGCGCCAATGTCCCAATGTGATCATAGCTAAGGACTATCATACTGGTATCGATCAAGACCTAGCCCTAATAAACGCTGCAGCGATTCATATGGGTGCGGATTCCGGACCGGCAGTAATGGCTATTTTCAACAGCAAGCCATATCTTATTGTTAACACGGTCGTAGGCCCTCATTATTTTTCGCATCCTGAAATGATCCAACAAGAGGGGGAAAATTTCCTACGCTTTTGGTTTGCTGGCGCATTACAGCGTTACGCATTGGGAATTGAGACGACCGAACTTCTCATCAAAGAATTTTCGCGGATGTGGACGGCCGTCGATGTGCAACATTGGCAGTCTCTTGCAAATATTGAGGGGGATCTGAAAAAGGAAGTGGCCACGTGGCTGCGCTAGACATTACCATTCGTGCGTATCTTTGAGTGTCTGGCGTTGGCCCTTTCAGTGCAGGCCTGCTACCTAATCTAGAGGCGCTTTAGAATGGAAAAAAAGAGATCGGATGTGAAATTACTCACTCTACTGCACAAGTAGAATCGCTTGCGTCTGGTACTGCTACGTTCCCACCGGGTACTCCGTCAACGCACCTTTACGCGCATCCAAAATATCGTTGGCTCGGAGCTGGGATAACGCTGGCGCATGATACTGATTTCTTCGAACAACGCTTCCATGGCACCTGGATGCCGCAGCATCATGTGGTTCCCCGGCCAGATTACTTCCATGTGACTGTTATGAATAAAATAAGCTTGCAGCAGGTACTGTTCGTTCCAGAAAGATTTTGCTCGAAATAGGTTTTGGGATATCTACATGGCAGGCTGATGTCGTGGACGTGCACAAGGACGCCGGCATTTAGTCGCGGTAGGATTTCCAGGTATTCGAGCTGGACATCGCTGCCTTCGCGCAACACGTGGCTTGAGTCAATAAACAGGATGTCATCCTTCTCAAGCTTCTGAAAGAGATCTGCATCGACCTCTTGGAGCTTCTTACGGATTAACGTGACGTCGTTTTGACGCCTTGTTTCGAGGAAGGCCGGGGGGAAAGGCTCAATGGCCGTGATGGTGCACGGTGCGCCGTCAACGGAGTGGTTTGTTTCCGCGGCTACGATCGCCAGTAAAGGAGACTGACCTGAGCCAGTCTCTATTATCTGCCTCGGTTTCAAGTCGCGTATCAGGTTCCAGTAGACATGGCGTCGACTGCCATGCCATTCGGCAAGCGCTGAACGATGATGATCTGGTGAATCGAGCTGCAGAAGTGAATTATCGGCTGGCGGCAATAAGACTTGATCAAGCGATTCTGAAACCGAAAGCGGCAGAAATATATAACACGGTGGCTAGGGAGAAAAATCTTATACATGAAGCCAATTAGTGGAGACACCCCGAAAAACTCGGTTCACGTGACGAGCGTAAAGCGTCATTTCGTCGCTATGACATTTAGGCCCCATGTTAGAACAATTCATCGAGATAGGGCTGATATTGAATGATGAAGAACGGACTTCCATTAGTGTCAATTGTTATCCCCGCGTATAACTGGGCGAGGTACATACGAGAGGCCATCGACAGCGTGTTACAGCAAAGCTACCGTAACATTGAGTTTATTGTTTTAGATGATGGCTCTACGGATCAGACAAGGGAGATTTTAGCAACATATGCTCTTGGAACATTCTACTGGGAAACCCATGCAAACATGGGCCAGGCTAGTACTCTAAATAAGGGGTGGCAGATTGCAAAAGGCGACATTCTTGGCTATCTAAGCGCGGATGATATTCTGTTGCCCAACGCAGTCAGTACTTCCGTGAATGTTCTACAAGCGAATTCTGACGTAGTACTAACATATTGCGATTTTAACTTGATTGATGAGTACTCCAAGGTAATACGCCGGGTTTGCCCGGCGCGGTTCAACTATAACGATATGGTGGCAAAGGGAGTATGTCCGCCGGGGCCAGGGGCGTTTTTTAGGCGTCATGCTTTTGAGGCTGCTGGGCCATGGGACAGTTCGCTCAGACAAATGCCGGACTATGATTTCTGGCTCAGATTAGGGTTGTTTGGCAGGATTCAACATATTCCGCAACCGCTTGCGTCGTTTCGGCTTCATAACGAGTCGCAGACCTTCCGTAAGACCACGGAATCGAGGGCAGAAGAACCAATACGCATCATCACCAATTTTTTTCAGCGCCAGGCGCTGCCACCGGTCATAGAACAGGCGAAGGATGAGGCATTAAGCAGTGCTCATATTATTACGACTCAACTTCACCTGAGAGCAGGTAGATACAGAGCAGCGTACGCTAGTGCCAGACGGGCTTTCGCCTTGTTTCCTCGAAATTTTTTGCGATTGCGCATCATTCGTGCCGTTATAAACGGCTTGTTTTATCGAATCGGGTACCAAACCCTGTGGTCTATAAGGCGCACGTTGACACGCTAACGTGAGCGACAGATTGGAACATGAAAAAGAGTTCACCCAGTTCTTCGATCTCTTGGACGTCTGCACGCATTTCCTAGATCATGCCGTCGCGGCGCAAAACGTTGACTACAAGGCGTGTGCAGTGACACGAGCGCAAGAACATGGGGATCAAATAAAGTCACGGGGTCTTCGTCTTATTTCGTTGGAGCTAGTGCGGCGCGGAGTTGATCTATGGCGCGAATACGGAATCGTTCGGAAACTGATTCATAGTTACAAATCGCAGCAACCGGATATCGCCCATCATGTGGCGTTGAAGTCGATTATGTACGGTACGATCGCTGCGATTACGGCAGGGATAAAGATCACTATTAATGTCCCCCGCGGGGCAGAACATTGGAAAACGATGTCTACCAAAGACCAGATATCCAGGCCTCATTTCGAATACGACACTATGTATGATTGAGCGTGTAGACCGTCAGGTGAACGAACAATCAGATGGAGCAGGGCTACAATGCGCGTACTGATTCTTGGTGGTGATGGAATGCTGGGGCACCAGCTTTTCAAGCATCTCGGCGTGAATCACGATGTGCGGGTCGCGCTTCGGCGCGAACTCGATGCGTACCGGGGGTTGGGCCTGTTTAAGCCAGACAATTCCTATGCGGGGATCGACGCGCAGGACATCGATGCCCTGATAGGAGCGGCGGCGGATTTTTGCCCTCAAGCAATTATAAATGCTATCGGCATTGTAAAGCAGCGAGACCAAGCGAAGGCTTACATGCCGAGCCTCGAAATTAATGCACTTCTGCCGCATCGCCTCGCGTTGCTCTGCAAGGCGATCCGGGCTCGCCTTGTGCATATGAGCACCGACTGCGTATTCTCGGGCCGAAAGGGAGCTTATACCGAAGCAGACCCATCGGATGCTGAAGACCTGTACGGCAAGTCGAAGTTTCTGGGTGAGTTGCACGATGAGCACTGCGTGACGCTGCGGACGTCTATTATCGGTTTGGAATTAAACCGTAAGACTGGCCTCATCGAGTGGTTCCTCTCACAAAAAGGGAACATCAAGGGCTTTCGCCGCGCGGTTTATACTGGATTCACGACGGCCGAGATGGCGCGGGTGATCGAGCGAGTGTTGATAAAGCACACCGAGCTTCATGGTGTATGGCATGTCGCATCGACGCCAATCAGCAAATATGAACTACTTTGCTTGCTGGCAGATAAACTAAAGCGTACGGACGTAGAAATTGAACCAGACGATAATTTTGTGTGCGACCGCGGTTTAGCTGGAGCACGATTTGCGCGGGCTACGGGCTATGATGCACCCAACTGGGACACTATGTTGGGTGAGCTTGCGCAGCAAGTTCTGCAAAGAGGAACAACTACATGATTCTCGAGGGAAAAGCGATTTTGGTGACGGGTGGAACAGGCTCGCTCGGTAAGGTGCTCGTCAGACGTATCCTTTCAGGTGAGCTTGGGACGCCGAGGAAGGTGATCGTTTTGTCCCGCGACGAGGCCAAGCAGCACGAGATGCGCGTGGCGTATCTCCACAAGACGGTCACCACAGATGAGGTTATCTATCGCAACTTTCAACAAGTGCTCGAGTTCAGAATTGGAGACGTTCGCGACTACCATGACGTATGCTCGGCGATCAAGGGTACTGACATTGTCATTAATGCGGCCGCGCTTAAGCAGGTGCCGACATGCGAGTATTTTCCCGACCAGGCGATCCTGACAAACTGTGTCGGCGCTATGAACATCGTCCGTGCAATACGGGAGCAGAGCTATCCCGTCGAAGTGGTACTTGGTGTGAGCACCGATAAGGCCTGTAAGCCGGTGAATGTGATGGGAATGAGCAAGGCGATACAGGAACGCATTCTCGTCTCAGCAAATGTACTGATTCACGATACGCGCTTTGTCTGCGTCCGCTACGGAAACGTTTTGGCATCCCGCGGGTCGGTAATACCGCTGTTTCACGAACAGATAGAAAATGGTGGTCCCGTTACGATTACGGTCCCCGAAATGACTCGATTCCTTTTAAGCCTCAACCAGGCAGTTGACACTGTATTTGAGGCGTTGCAGTTCGGGCAGGCAGGCGAAACCTATATTCCCGACGTGCTCTCCGCAACAGTCATGAATATCGCGAAGGCATTGATAGCCGACCGCACCATCGAAATAAACATCACCGGGGTTCGTCCAGGTGAAAAGATGCACGAGGTTCTGGTGTCCGAAGAGGAATGCCACCACACTGTTAAGCGCGGCGGATACTACGTAATCTTGCCGATGCTGCCGGAGCTTCGACCTGCAACGGAGTCTCAACCGATGGCACTTACGCGGGAGTTCAGCTCTGAGAACAATGCGGTTGACCTAGAGGGGACTGTTGCTTTGCTGCACAGACAACGCTTGTTGCTGGGGGAAGCAAAGCTTTCCGAGGGTGGAGAGCTGCTGGCATGAGACGGCATGGCTAATAAGCAGCAAGAAACTGCCATGGGCGGCTTCAAGGTCATGACGATTGTGGGTACGCGGCCAGAAGTAATCAAGCTCAGCCGGGTCATCGCCGAACTGGATCGGCACACGAAGCATGTTCTGGTTCATACGGGCCAGAACTATGACTACGAACTGAACGAGATCTTCTTCAAGGAACTGGGTGTGAGACGGCCAGACTATTTTCTAGAGGCAGCCGGAAAATCGGCCGCACAAACCATTGGTGCCGTGATATCGAGGTCGGACGAGATTATTGCCAAGGAATGTCCAAAGGCACTGTTGGTGCTTGGCGATACGAACAGCTGCCTTGCCGTAATAGCCGCCAAGCGTAGGAAGGTCCCGATATTCCACATGGAAGCCGGTAATCGCTGCTTTGATCAGCGTGTCCCGGAGGAGATTAATCGGAAACTCGTTGACCAATTGAGCGACATCAACATGCCGTACACGGAGCATGCGCGCCGCTATTTGTTGTCCGAGGGGATACGACCCGACACGATCATAAAAACGGGTTCGCCGATGAAGGAGGTACTTGCGTATTACATGCCGACTACTGAAAAGTCCAATGTGCTCAGCCGCATAGGGTTGCGGCCGAATGGTTTTTTTCTCGTCAGTATGCACCGCGAGGAGAACGTGGACAACGATGTCAACTTTGGAGGTTTGTTGGCTTCGTTAAACGCGATCGCAAAGAAGTATGGAAAACCAATCATTATCTCTACCCATCCACGCACACGGAACAGGCTGGAGGAGCTCAGCCCAGGTAATCTTTCGAAGGAACTGCAATTTTTGAAGCCGCTTGGATTTCTTGACTATATAAAACTACAGATGCAGGCGTTTTGCGTACTATCGGACAGTGGAACCATTACAGAGGAGTGCTCGATTCTGAACTTTCCAGCTGTCACGATCCGGGAAGCGCATGAGCGTCCGGAAGGGATGGATGAGGGGACGTTGATCATGTCTGGGCTAAATGCAGAACGGGTCATGCAGTCGATTGAGATCGTGACTTCGCAGTATTTGAAGTCCAAGCGTCAATTCGAGTTGGTCGCAGACTACGATACGGAAAGTGTGTCGAAGAAGGTTGTGCGAATTATCATCAGTTACACTGATTATGTTAACCGTGTGGTCTGGCATAAATAGCTAGCCGCGGGAGTCGTTAGACTGTATAGGGGTGATTTAACTAATTCGGCTGAGGACGTTCTTGAGAAACTATATAAGCTTGATGTTGACGGAACCAGAAATGTAGCTGAGGCTGCCGCGGCCGCAGGTGTCGGTAGATTTATTTTTGTGAGCAGTGTGTCGGCCTGTAGTGACAGAAGATAACGGCAGACCAATCGCCGTCTATGGCATCGCTTATCGATGACTTTAACCGGGAATTAGTCCTTGCCAGCAAACGGAGCAAGTGGATCTTCTATTTCGATACGCGAACGATAATGGACGGCACGGCACAGATGGCAA
>JAOTYS010000236.1 GCA_029861795.1 Gammaproteobacteria bacterium
ACGTCGTTTACCATCGGGCCGAACTTCCATCTTACCAGGAACATGGACAAAGTAGACCTGTATGTTGGGCCCTTTGTAGGGGTGGTCAATTTGGGTGACGGGAGTTACCGCACCCTCGGCGAGCAAGTTCGACGCAGTTTCGATGACGATTTCGTTGTTGGTGCACAAATTGGCGTCGACGTGAGTATCATGAAGTCTTCGCCGTGGAAGCTCCACGCCGGCTTGCGTTACATGGATTTCACGGCCGACGAAGAACGAACCGACACTAGTGCAGACGTCGATCCAATGATTTTGACAATCGGTGCGTCACGCGATTTTTAGACGCACAGATGACGCACAAACTTAGTCGGCGATCAGTGTGAAGCGTGGGGGCCGCTCGGGTGAGGCCCAAGCGGCCCCTACTGCTAACTATCGGGCATGAACACCGTACAGCATAACATGCTAGTGCGGACTTGAGAGCTTGCTACGTATAGTTTCGATCCAGGGAGCGACTCCGCTCCTTTACCGGCAAGCTATTAAGGCAATATCGCTGATGGCTTTCCATCGAGCACACATCAGCTTTCAACAAACTCGCGATAATCACGTGCGATATCCGTTACCGCGGCAACATAAAGTTTCTCTCCCGCCTGGATGCTAGCGAGGGATGGATCTGATCCAATGCGTCCATCCGGGAAGCGGCGCCGATAATCATCCGCGTCCAAAATTGGGCCGTTCGGTGCAATCTTTGGGGTCATATCCACTGACTTAACACTATCAGTGTAGGCAAAGTAACTTAGTGATACTTCGGAGGGTGTCGCGTGGCTACCCTCCGACGCCCCAAATAACTCCTGTGAAAGTTTTCCAACTCCTGGCGCCATGTACCAATTACTGAGTTTGCAGCGCACCGACTTGCTGTATGCATCGCCCGCCTCCACACTCACCTCAGCATACACTTCAGAAAAAGCCGCCCTAATAGTCGCGATATTGCCTCCATGACCATTTAAGAAGTAAAGTCGATCAAAGCCGTGTCTGGCCAGCGAATCGACAACGTCTTTGATCACAGAAATCAGAGTGCTAGGTCGAAACGAAATGGTACCCGCAAAACCCAAGTGATGTTGTGCCATGCCGATACTCAACGTGGGCGCGATCAGAGCGTTGACTTTCTCCGCAACACCTCGGGCAATAGTCTCGGGACATATTGCATCCGTGCCAATTAGTCCATTAGGACCATGTTGCTCGGTAGAACCGATGGGAATAATGATCCCCGTCGAGCCTTTCAAATAAGCATCTACTTCTTGCCATGTGCACAAGTGTAGCAGCATATTGTTAGGCTTTAGATTGTCCGATTGAGAAAAGAACGACGGTTGTTATCGCACTTATAAAAGATAGCCAATGATAGAGGTTAAATACTTCTTTAAATATCATCACCCCCAAGACAATCGACGTAGTGACTATTGCGAGCACGGCGTACAGGACATAATAGGATGCACCATATCGAGTGTATAAGACATTGAAACCGAATAGCGTAAGAAAAAGTCCCAGCCCCGCAACCAACGCCCAGCCGCCATCGGTTCTCACTGCATCGTAGATGTTACTCTTTCCAAATATTGGCATTGTGAAGATCGCCAATACCATGCAGACAAACGCCGCGATAACTATGAGCACAAAGGGATTCTCCATACTCACTGATTTCTTCTGACCCAGCGCAAACAGTGAGTTTCCCAATGCCGCAAGAAACGCGACCGCTAACGGCCCGAGGATTTTCATATTGTGCTTATCCCTCCGTCGAAACGGCCATCCGGTTGTGCTGGCTGGTGATCATAGCAGCTTACTGGAAGGTATGCTTAGCTGGAGTGAATATTGCCCTGGAATTGATCTGCAATGGCGACCGCCAAGTATTCAGTGTTAGTGCGTGTGAACGGTTATGCAATACCCGCAGCGTGTAGTCAGTTAGCTTTTTTCACCAAAGGTCCCGCTGACACCGTACTAATGATCCGGTTAGATGAATTGAGGATAACAAAGGGAAATTGCTTCTTGTTCCTTTTTCCGAATTCGTCCGGCACACCCGAAGATCGGGCCCTACAACAGTACCTTAGCAACGACGAGCCCGAAAACTCTTATCGCTGCAGCTAGATACCAACGACGCTCAGATGCCATTTGTAGACGATCCTTCCCATCTCCAGCTACTGTGGTTTGCCGGCGCTATTTTCCTCGCTGGACTAATCCACGGCACTCTGGGGCTGGGTTTTCCCCTAGTGGCAACGCCGTTGCTAGCACTGGTGGTAGATGTACAGAGCGCGATTATGATAACGCTATTGCCCACCGTTGCAGTCAATATCGCGAGCATCATTAAAGGTGGACGTTGGTCCGAGAGCGTCGGTAGGTTTTGGCCGCTAGCGTTATGTGCAGTAATAGGAAGCGTGCTCGGAACCCACTTGCTTATTCTCAGCGACCCCGCACCTTTCAAGCTTCTCTTGGCGATTCTTGTGATGCTCTATCTTTGGGTGTCCAATTCCAAGACTCTCAAGATGGGTTGGCTCAATGACCGGCCATTGTCGGCTATGATGATCTTCGGATTAATCGCAGGGTTCGCCGCCGGCACCACCAATGTGATGGTCCCCATTCTGATCATATACACACTCGAGCTCGCCCTGCCTCCGACGGTGATGGTTCAGACCTTCAATCTATCCTTCCTCGGGGGGAAGTTGTCTCAGATTCTAGTGTTTGCGGCATCTGGTCTGTTGACCACCAAGCTGCTTATCACCACGACGCCTCTCGCCGTAGTAGCGTTGATGGGTCTTACCCTCGGTATGTTTATGAGAGGTAAAATCTCCACAGAAGTCTATCGTAGGATTGTCAAGCGCGTCCTCTTAGTGCTAGCCGTGTTGCTCATCACTCAATATTTCTTGTCCTAGTTTGCCTCGCGTTCCAACTGGAGAGAAAATATATCCGTGACTGACAAAAAATCAGCGAGTCGTTTCGACTCTAACCGACTCGACCGCGTTGTGGCCGAGGCTCACAAAGCGCGTCTCGATCGCCATCGAGGATATCGGGAACGGTCTCTTCGCATTCATCCATGGGTATGCGCGCGCTGCAGTCGGGAATTCACTCGGGAAAATCTTCACGAACTTACTGTCCACCACAAAGATCACGACCACGACAACAACCCAACAGATGGCAGTAACTGGGAAAACCTCTGTGTATATTGTCATGACAATGAACACCGACGATTTGTCGATCAGGTAAAAGGATTCGACCCATTGGTTGACAATGAACCACGAGAAGCAGCAACCCACAAGCCTTTCGCAAACCTAGAGCAGCTTCTTAAACAGAAACAACCCAAGAAGTAGGGATCGAAAAGAACCAGAGTGACCTCGTTGTTTTTGGTCAGCATCTTGCCTGTGACTATACGCAGATCACTTGCTCAATCGAATACAGCGAGGATGCATTGACGATTAGCCGCGACTTAGCTGATCTGATTCGACAGATCACCAGCCACATCGAGGTGCCCGATGTCCGCTATGTGCACCTCCCTGATCCACAGCCTTCTCCCGACAAAGAAGCAGAATTCGGAGTCATCGGTCTGGAATGTGGTTGTGGTGGCTTTTTCTATGCGTGGTTAGGTGGTGCGCAAGACCGACTTCAGCAACAATTTAAGCCAGGGCAACTTATAGGTCGATCTCCTCTCGACCTTGTTGACCTCTACATGAGTGATGATGAGGCACAAAGATCTATTGGGCTTGCCGCCATCAATGCGATCAGCCAGCATCTCTTCCACATTGCCGCATACCAGTTGGAGACCACCAGCGATTCAATGGCCCAGCTAGCCTTCTCTCCGGGCGATCATGTGGGAATGGTGGGTCTGTTTCCGTCGCTCGTTAAGAAGCTTCGAGTGCAGAATATTGACTTAACGGTGATCGAGAACAAACCGCATTTGGTTCTAGTGAACGATAATTACGAAGTGACGCTAGATGTGTCACGATTGCATGACTGTAATAAGATACTTTGCACCGGTGCAGTACTTTTGAACGACACTGTCGATGAGGTCCTTGATCATTGCCGTAATGCCGATGTCATCGCTATGATCGGCCCAACAGTCAGTTGTTTACCTGATCCGTTGTTCGCACGGGGCGTCTATGTTGTTGGCGGCACCACAGTAGCCGATATAACACTACTGATGCGGCACTTGGGGAGCAACATTCCCTTTGGCGCCAGCGTGGAGAAGTATACAATTCGACGTGACGATTATGCTGGCGTCTCTGCACTGCTAGAGCGTGCACAGGACTGAGCAGAACAGTAGAATTCAGAACCAAAATCTGCTGACTAACCTACACTCGCGATGAGTTCACGATCGAGCTCGCTGCTACAACCACTCCTCCCGATATCCGTCACCATTAATCACCATCACGCGGAGCGATGATGGGCTTGCGCCAGGCGAGCTTCTCCACAGCCTGATCAAGCGGCGTACCAGCGATGGAGTTTGTGTAGTTGCTCATGACCTTCACGGCGATACCGAGAATCACCTCAAGCGCCTGCTGCTCTGTCCAGCCGGCTGCAAAGAATGCGTCGAGATCGGCGGCAGCGATTTTCCCCTTAGTGCGAATCAACCCTTGGGTAAACACACGTAGTGCTTCAGGGCGGGGCTCGGTGAGGGATCGTCCTTCCCGTAATGCCTCGATATCCGTCTTATTCATCTTGGCAAGCTGCGCAAGTTTGGTGTGCCACGGCACACAGTATTCGCATTCATTTTCGAAATTGGCTGTCTGGTAGACTACTTCTCGCTCGATCGGGGACAGGCTAGTTTGATCAAACAGGTCCCACAGTTGGGTATAGCCCGCTAGTAACATTGGCGCGCTCGCCATGACACGCTCTAAATTCGGCAACATGCCGAGATTGTTAGTCGCTTGCTCCAGAAATGGCCTGGCCTCCTGCGGTGAGGTATTCTCGTCATGCAACGGAAATCTTTCTTTCATGAGTTCCCTCCATTGTGGATTTCAGCAATGATCCCCCACCCTGGCCTGGTAGGCAATAACACACGATGTGCACTAGGCTGCGGACCCACTGCTGTCCTACAAAACAACTAAGGAAAAGTGTTCAATGTACTACAGATGTCTAGATGTGACGCCCACGATTTATTTGTAGACATCAATACTTGAGACCGGGCACTCGCAGTAAATGATGCACGCTTTGTCAATCAGACTCTATACACCAAGCATTGTTGAAGAAGCGGCTTGCAACGAGAAAGAGTCTGTCCGCGTCGATCGCGGCAAGATGCCGCTCCTACGGAAAAGAGATCTTATCTCGAAAGCGTAGGAGCACCTTCTAGGTGCGATAGATTCGGCTCTAGTCTGAATTCCTTGCGTCCTGACACGGTATCTCTTACGAAACGATATGTCTGGGAAACAGCGCTTCCGATTGGTGGTGCCCGACCAAATCACTTGATATCCTCCCTTTCGGAAAATCTAAACCACCGTAATGATGAAATTCTTCTCCATCGCTGGTTGCATCAATGCCGTTTTGGCAGTGGTGCTCGGCGCCTTTGGTGCCCACGCACTAAGGACACGGTTGTCCAATGAGCTGCTCAGTGCATTCCAGACAGGCGTGCAGTACCACTTCTATCACGCGCTAGGGCTCTTTGCGGTTGCGTTTGTCGCCTCCCAATACCCCGATACCACGCTTGTCAAATGGTCAGGCTGGCTCATGCTTACCGGTATCGTATTGTTTTCCGGCAGTCTCTATGTTTTGAGTTTAAGTGGTGTGCGCGGTTTTGGCGCCATTACCCCTTTCGGCGGAGTCGCCTTCATTACCGCTTGGATTTTGCTAACCGTCGCCATAGCCAAAGCATAACGTGGACTAAACACTGGCACCGGGACCGGCGTTGTCCTTCGGCTTGCTATGCTTTAGCCAATGCGTCCTCGGACTCTGCGATATGAATAGTGGAGGTGGGAAATGCAACTTCCGCACCATGGGCCGCAATGGTGTCGAGAATCTTGAGCAAGACATCCTGCTTCACTGCATGGAACTCAGCCCATTTTCTTGTTTTGGTGAAGCAATATACAAAGAAATCCAGTGATGATGGAGCAAACGCATCAAAGTTCACCATCAGCGTCCTGGAGGAGTCGATGTCCTGGTGGTTTCGCAGCATAAGCTCTACCTCACTGACGATAGAGCGCATCTGTTTCGCATCATCGTAGCGAACTCCAATGGTTTCGTAGATCCGTCGATTCTCCATGCGCGATGGATTCTCAATAGCGATATTGGTGAACACAGCATTGGGAATGTATAGAGGTCGACTGTCGAAGGTCCGAATGCAACTCAACCGCCACCCAATCTGTTCCACCGTGCCCTCAATGTCACGATCCGGTGAGCGTATCCAGTCACCCACCGCAAATGGCCTGTCAAGATATATCATTAATCCACCAAAAAAGTTGGCCAACAAGTCCTTTGCAGCAAAGCCTACGGCCAGACCCCCGATCCCGCCCATCGTTAGCACGCCCGAGATACTCACCCCTAAGGTCTGAAGAGTGACCAGGCCGGCGGTAACAATGACCGACACACGTAGCAGCTTTGAAACTGCGTCAATGGTCGTAGGGTCGTACGGTTCCTCCGTTGCCTTTTTGTTCGCCAAGATGTTCTGCTCAGCACAACCGATGAATCTGATCAGAAACCAAGCAAGCACACCGATCACACCGATGCTGCGGATTGCCGGCACAAGCTCGAATATCGCCGCCGCCGCGGTCTCCTTTTGGATCACCTGTATCGCAATGGATAGACCGACAATCCAGATGAGCGCACGCACGGGTGCGCGCATCGCACGCACCACAGCCTCATCCCATAGCGTGCGGGTGCCCTCGAGCTTGGTCTCGAATTTCCTGAGTAGCCGCTTGACGATATAGCTGGCCGCAAACGTGATCAAAACGACCACAAATACTTGCATGATCCAGCCCTTGATTCCGGAAGTGGTTGCGAAGTCAGCTATTGAGTTGATGATTTCCACGGTTCTAAACTTTTCTAACAAAACACGTGATAGCGCCTAACTTTGGATGCATTGTTGTCAGGGCGATTTCGTCGCGCCGCCCGAATCGGACGTTGTTCCGTCCCGTATCGAACGAATTGTCAACGAATTCTTGCGATGCGAGAATTACTCGGTCTTGCGTTCCAGAAAAATGCCAACAACTTCTATGGCTATACCGAGTAGCAATATCACGTAACCGAATGTCGATGCTTCCGGCGCAAGCCAAATCAGCAGCGCACCGAGAACGACCATAACTCCAGCTAAGATTCTTCTAGGCTTACGATGCATGAAAGCAACCTCAAGTTTCTATAATATGCTACGAGATCCGATACC
>JAOTYS010000237.1 GCA_029861795.1 Gammaproteobacteria bacterium
GATTACGTCAGGGTTGGGATCACTGGGGATGCATCATATCTTGCAACATGGTGCCTCTGGTTATTATCCACTGCGACTTGTATGACCACTGGTTGACGCGGGTCGCCTTCACTTAGTTCCTGACGCGCCCGAGTTCACACGCTCCGTTTACGCTGTGTATTCACGAATCGCCGAGAACCAGATCTGGTTTAACACCGCGCTTGTTGGTTTAAAACGGTTGACTTCAAAGATGCTTCTATAAACCAACCGTTGATTGAGCTGCAGACATGATCAGAGAGCTGTACTACTTCTTCCGATATGGTCCTAAGGTACAGAAACTGCAGAAAGATCTGGGTCTCGTTGAATGTCTGAAAACAATCTCGAAGGAACTCGATGCCGATGGCTACGCGGAGCTCCGTACTAGCCTTGTTGGTGACCTTGAGGGAGACATTCTAGAAATTGGTGCGGGGACTGGTGCAACGTTTTCGTATTACGGATCGCAGGCCAAAGTCGCCGCTATTGAACCAAACGAAGAACTCAGAGCTGCGGCCGGAGAAGCGACGAAATGTGTCGATGCCGAAATCTGTGTCCTCCCTGGTACCGGAGAAGATCTCTCTTTCAAGGATGCAGTCTTCGATGTGGTAACCGCTTCGCTGGTCCTGTGCAGCGTCATCTCACCTTTGAAGACCCTGGAAGAGTTCAAGCGGGTATTTCGGCCGTGAGGTCAGATTCGCCTTATGGAGCATGTCCGCAGCCAACATTGGCTCGCGGGCCCTCTTATGGATCTGTCGAATCCGATTTGGCTGCGCATAAACAAAATCGGCTGCAATTTGAATCGAGAAACCGTGAAGTCTGTTCAAGACGCTGACTTCAAGATCCAATCGGTTGAGTCCCACAAGATTTTTTCAAAAGCTGCTCCCGCTGTCTTTCCGATCCGCATCATCAAAGCTGAGCGCCAAGCCTAAAAACTGTATCGAGTCCGACCGGTAAAACTGCTGCGCGGTTTGGTTCCCTCGCTGTCTCGGCGGCGGACTATTGCTAGAACACAAATGTCGTAAGGATAAACATTCAAACACGATGATAACTGACAGCCGAGAAAGGGTTTTTTTGCAACCAATGGCCCGTTAATGTTTACGCTGCGTGGGTGAAGAACGGGAAAACGGGAGCGGATAAATCGAAATGATTGTGGGCGACTACGTGCGCCCCGCCGAATTCCTTGCAGGTACGCCCATAGGATCTACACTCATTAGAGGCTGGTTATGCCGTCTGGGCGACCAACGTCTTAGTAAGTGGGGGGTAGATCTAATGAGTAAGTTGATTGGCAACGCACAAAGTAGGGCAGTTTGGGCGGTCATTATCGGAGCCGCCACTGTGCTGTCTGCATGTGGTGGCGGTGGTTCCAGCAGCAGCGGGGCTGGAGGAGGCAGCGCGACAGTGACTGGTAACGTCAGTCAGTTCTCGGGCGGTCAGGCATTCCTAATGCCTGCTGACCGGCCTGAAGGTGTGTCGAGGATCGCAGACCTCTTTGTGGAGTTTATGATCAGGTCCGCATGGGCCAACATGGCCGGACTTGAAGTGAGCTTAGGCGGCAGCGAAGACCTCACGGACGCTGATGGTTCGTTCGAGCTGACGAATGTGGCTGCAGGGGCTCAAAGGCTTTGCGTCAGCAATGGTGTCATCGAACTGTGTGCAACAGTATCAGGGGTGGCACCGAATTCGGAAATCACGTACGAAGATGTCACATGTACGGAAACACAATGCAGCATCGGCAAAATCACTGTCGCAAGCATGGACGATGGCATCAGTGATGACAGCAGCGGTTCCCATGCGCAGAAAAAAGTGGTGATCTGTCACAAAGGGAAGAACATATCAGTAGGAGCACCTGCGGTACCGGCTCACCAGGCGCACGGGGATACCATCGGCGCATGTGTGAGCACCGATCATTCCACGGGTGGGGACACGGTTGATGAATCAGAAGGGGAGACCGGTACGAACACCGGGTGATGTCCACGGAACTTGGCCACACCAGAAAACCCCGCTTAGGCGGGGTTTCTCTTGCCCGCTCCGCTAGATAGTCTCTGACACTTCTGAAAAGCTGATCGACGCCGACGTTATCAGCAACCCTACAACCTTATATGTCATCGCTAGAACGCGATAGGCTTGCCCGGTATACGATGACAAACACGTTCAATGATGAAGTGGAATGACTGCGTTGACAACTGACCTCTTTCTTGTGGTGTCTGAGAACGGGGAAAGGGGGTTTCCAGCAGCAACAAATAGCCCATTAAGGTTTGGCTTCTGTACTGGGGAATGATAATTTGAAGGTGTTGGTCGCGGTCCGAGTCCGTGGTCAATACAGAGTTGCTAGAGGAGGAACTATTATGAATAGTGCAATCAAGATACATCCCGCGGTCGATGGTGGATTAAAACCCGCTGCGGCGAACTTTGCGGGCGGGACGCTGTTATGTGATTGTTCGCAGAATAAGGTTGCAGTGGCGATCAAAGGGCAGTGCGCACACAATCACGTGTGTGGTTGTACTAAATGCTGGAAGCCGGAAGGAGCATTGTTTTCCCAGGTCGCGGTTGTCCCACGTGAAAACCTCAGCGTAACCGAGAACGGGGACAAACTTGGAATGGTGGATCCTAATGCAGCCATTCAGCGGCATGCTTGCAAAGAGTGTGGCGTTCACATGTACGGTCGCATCGAGAACCAAGGTCATCCATTGTATGGATTCGATTTTATTCATACCGAGCGATCGAACGAAGAGGGCTGGGCACCTGCCGAATTCGCCGCTTTTGTTTCGTCAATTATCGAATCGGGTGCAAATCCAGATGACATGGGCGCAGTCAGGGCAAGGTTGAGAGAACTCGGTCTGGAGCCTTACGATTGCTTGTTCCCACCCCTGATGGACGCTATCGCGACTCACACCGCCAAGGCCGCCGGTGTGCTCAGCAGCTGATGCAATACCAATAGTACGATCGTAGAGGAATATCTATAGGGTCGGAGTCATAGCTGTCGCACAAAAATGAGAATGGATTGGGTCAAAACGTTGACGGCGAAACGATTCGCGCTATGAACCGCAGTATGGACATGATCGGTCATTGCGCTGCTTTGTCATTCCGGAAGCTTGTCCCCGTGAAAACGGGGAGCGCGCAGCGCTTATCCGGAATCCAGGAATTTCAATGATTTGCTGGATGCCGGATAACGCCTGCGGCGTTTCCGGCATGGCGGTAGTGAGTTTATGGGACAGCAGTGGACGGGAGTCGATCGATGTCTTAGATTGATTCCACACATCAATCGATTGCTTGGCACTAGATAACAATCGGAATCGCAATGCCCCCTATATGGTTTGCAATTGCCAATTTCACAATTCTATGGCTGAACCGATCTATTTGCGTTTTTCTCCCAGACGTGAAAGACGATGACACAATCGTTATAAGGGTGGACGTTGAAGTAGAACGTTTTAGTGTACTCGTTCCAGGCGTACATCGCGGTTGGCGATGGCGCCAGAACGAGGTTCCCCTGTTGATCCTGACCGGCCGATACACCGACATATACTCCGCGGGGGTCGGGACTGGATATCTCCCCCCGTCCTTGGCACGAATAAGATAGTCTTCCGAAAGTCGGCTGATAAGGGACTTCATTTATTGTCCACAATGGTACCTGCCTGATAGAGGACTGCGCGTTTACCTTGCCTTTAAACTTTAAAACCGTTGGTGGGCCAATCTCTATACCGTACGTTGTATTGGAGAAATAAGTAAGCAAGCCCATCACAATTGAAGTTAAGATGATCTTCAACTTGACTAACCTTTGACGCGATCAGTAGAGGCGTTGAGATTAATTAGCGGGGGATTTCCAAATTACAGACTTCCACCAGGAGTCAAGCCTGGATTCTAGCCTATCGAAACACTATAAGCTCGTTTTCGACAGCATGCTAGTCGCGTGCATTGTTAACAGAATATACGTTCGATAATCTTTATGTTTTGAATTTTGTTTTCAGGACGTATCCGGGGAGCAGACATTCAGCAAAATGCCTATATCAAGGAGAGAAAGTGAGTTCGTGTCCTATTTGGTTGATTTGCTGCAAACTGTGGGCCCCGTGACTGCGAAGCGAATGTTTGGTGGCTATGGCTTCTTCCTGGAGGGGCTGATGTTCGCCCTATTGGAAGATAACACACTCTATCTAGAGGCTGATGACGCAATAGCTGATGAGTTTAAACAGAGGAACTTAGAACCCTTCACGTACTATAAGAAGGGAAAACCGTTTTCCCTATCCTACTACCAAGCCCCAGAAGAGTCCTTGGAAAGTATGGAGGAAATGGCGATCTGGGCAAATAAGTCCTATGGTGCAGCGCTAAGGGCAGCGGCTAAAAAGCGGAAGAAGAGAAAAGGCGATAGTGGTGAATGAAAAGGCGCACATTTTTCGGCTCTGCTTGTTTCTGGTTTTCTCGCCGTTGTCCTCCGCCGACGAGTTCAAGGTCCATGGGGAGGACTGGAAGGCAGTACTCTCAAATGCGCTCGAAAAAGCACAAGCGGTGGTCGTTGCAGAGGTTGCGCGAGGTGATCGCTTCACGATTGTTGGGAGCCTCTACGGCCAGCTTCCCATAGGACAAGAGCTCTTGTTTGCGTACTGTGACCAGATCCTAATGATTGGGTCGACGCAGCAGCACCTCGACGACCTTGTGTCAGGAGCGCCCGTTGTTGATGTTCCAGTGCGCCAGGAGGATGTTATTGAGATCCCTGACGGGCGGACATTCGACGATTATTCCCCACCCGTATCAGGCGATCGTTATCTGCTTGTTCTTTGGCGTCTCGATTCTCCGAGATGGGGCTTTGTGCGTCAGACTGTTGGTGACTTTTTGCTACTACGCAAAGATAAGGTGTTTCGAAGCACGTTCGCAAAGGTTGGTGACACAACGCATTCTTTATGGATGCCGCTGCTGCCCGAGGCGACGGCTAATAGTTTGATCGGTTTCGTAAAAGAGCAAACCAAGCGGCGTCTTGAGGGATTGCAATAGCGACGCTGCCCTGATCTTCTAGAGCTCGCCCTGGGAGCCGAGACAATGCATCGCAGCGTGCCTTAAGATAAAGCGCTCATCCATAAGGACTAGATTTGAGTCATGACCGCCTCAATCTCTCACTGTTCTCGAAGGAGGTGCCATAATGGCCCATGATCACCCTGGATTCTGGTTGGAGCTCGCAGGAAAGATCTGCCCTCCAATTCTTGCGGCGACGCTGGTGGGATGTCTCCTATCCAGCAAGTTTGAGCCGCTTCACTTGTTACTTATCGGCGTGGGTTTCGTGCTGATTAGTCTGCATCATTGGAGCACGTACCATGGTTCTGCTCATCGTTGATGACATCGGTTCTGGCCTATTTGGGGGTGCGCTCACGAAAGCTATTCGGAAGGGTAAGATTCTGGCTCAAAGTCAGCGAGTGCAATCGTGACGACGCAAAATCGCTCTGACTCATACAACGGGGATATGAGTCGGCGGGTGGAGATGCACACCGCGGCCATGGATTGGCAGGCGAGTCCGAGTGGCACAGTGTGGCGCAAGCGGCTGCATCGGGTGGGACCGGCGGAGTCCGGACAGGTGACATCCATTGTGCGCTACGACAAAAGTTCGAAGTTTCCCGCACATCCTCATCCGGATGGCGAGGAGATCCTTGTGCTTGAGGGCGTGTTTTCAGACGAACATGGCAACTGGCCAGCCGGAACCTATTTGTTGCACCCAGAAGGATTTACTCATGCGCCGTTTTCTGAGCAAGGTTGCATATTGTTCGTCAAGCTGCGTCAGTATTCGGGTGAAGGTCGCAGCTACGTCACTGTTGACACCAACGCCATGGCTTGGGAACAGAGTGTGGTTCAAGGGATAGAGCAGAAAACATTGTATCGAGACCCCAACTTTCAGGACTCCACTGAACTAGAACGTTGGGCGGCGGGTGTAGATGTTGGCACACTAAGTTATGCCGGTGGTGTCGAGATTTTTGTCTTACAAGGAGAGATTGAGGACGAGAGGGGCCGCTACCAACAGGGGGCGTGGCTCAGACTTCCCCCAGGCGATCAACATCGTCCCGGGTCAGCTAACGGATGTGAGCTCTATATAAAACGAGACGCTGTGGCATCTCTTCTCTCTGAATCCGTCTGATTCGAAACCTAAACAGAACAGACAAAAAAGTGAAAATTAACGACATTACTGCACTTGAGCTCGATCGTGAGCAAATGCGGTCCCTCGGCTATCGTGTTATCGACATGTTGGTTGATCACCACGTGCAGTTAAAGGACAAAGCAGCGACACGTAACGCAGATCGGGTGACGATGGAGGCATTGTTTCGCGAGCCGCCGCCGGACTTTCCTACCGATCCAGAAGAAGTGCTGCTCCAGGTCGAGCGCGATATTGTGGGTCACACTATGCACGCAAATCACCCGCGGTTTTTCGCCTTTATACCTGGACCGAGCAACTTCGTTGGGGTACTAGGTGATGCGCTCGCTTCTGGATTCAATGTCATTAGTGCGTTGTGGCTGGAGTCTTCTGCGCCGACACAGGTTGAACTGGTTACCATTGATTGGTTGCGTGAGTTGTGCGGGTTACCACAGGGTGCCGGCGGATTGTTTGTAAGTGGAGGATCCATGGCCAACCTGACGGGGTTGGCAACAGCTCGTCATGTGCGGCTTCGTGATCAGACTGATGGTGCAATGGTGTACTGCTCGGCGCAGGTCCACGCGTCATTGACCAAAAACCTGAGAGTACTGGGTTTTATGCCTGAACAAGTCGCCAATGTGGCGGTGGACCAAAGCTATCGAATGGATATCGATGAACTCAAGCGGTGCATTAGCCAGGATCGTGCAAAAGGCCGCCGGCCTTTTTGCGTAATTGCCACTGCAGGCACGACCAACACCGGCGCAGTGGACCCTCTCGATGAAATGGCCGATGTTTGCAAACAACACAACATGTGGCTTCACGTCGACGGTGCTTACGGTGCTGCGGCGGTGTTGTCGAGCACGACGCGCAGCCTACTCGCCGGATTGGCGCGGGCGGATTCCATTGCCGTGGATCCACACAAGTGGTTATTTCAACCATTTGAGATCGGATGCGCTTTGGTACGAGACGCAAGTTGGTTGCCCCGGACCTTTGGTGCTGAGCATGAATACATGCAAGATGCGGTAAACAGCCTGGATCAGCAGGAAGTCAATTTGTGCGACTATGGCGTTCAGCTGACCCGCGGATTTCGCGCTTTGAAACTTTGGATGACGATAAAAGTGTTTGGTTTAAATGCGATTCGCGAGGCAATAGACCGCGGCATCCGCCATGCTGAGCTCGCCGAGAAGTTGTTGCGAGA
>JAOTYS010000238.1 GCA_029861795.1 Gammaproteobacteria bacterium
CGGTACCAAGGAGCAAAAACAACGCTTTCTTCCGGGCATCCTGACCGGCGAGGACTTCTGGTGTCAGGGTTATTCCGAACCCAACTCGGGTTCTGATCTCGCGTCTCTTAGGTGTCGTGCAGAACGCGATGGTAACGACTACATCATCAACGGCACAAAAATATGGACCACCGACGGACACAAGGCGGACTTCATGTTCGGATTGTTCCGTACAGACTCGACCGGCAAGAAACAACACGGCATTACGTTCTTGATGCTGGACATCAGATCACCGGGCGTCTCGATGACACCTATTATTACTTTTGAAGGCGGCCATGAAGTGAATCAAGTCTTTTTTGATAACGTCCGCGTGCCTGTCAAGAACCGACTCGGCGAAGAGAATCTCGGTTGGAGTATCGCCAAATATGTACTCGGTTTGGAACGATTCGGCACCGCCGAGGTATCGCGATCGCTGCCTAGTCTTAACAGACTAAAGAAGATTGCCGCCACTGAAATGAGCGGTGGCGAACCCCTAATCAACGATCATGGGTTTGCCGAAAAGCTCGCCGACGTGGAGATCGATCTACGTGCGTTGGAGATCACTGAGCAACGCTTTTTGTTTGGACCTGGTGGACCCGATGCCATGGGACCGGAAGCGTCGATGCTAAAAATCCGCGGCACCGAGGTTCAACAAATGATCACCGAGCTGACCGCAGAGGCTTTGGGCTATTACGCGCAACCATATGTACCCGAGCAGTTAGAGGCAGGCCACAATGAAGAGCTTATCGGACGCCTGGAGGTAGGTTATGCCTCTAGCAACTACTTCAATATGCGCAAGACCTCCATATACAGCGGCTCTAACGAAATCCAAAAGAACATTATCGCCAAGGCGGTGTTAGGACTTTAAAAACCAATGGACTTCTCGCTCACTGAAGAACAACAGATCTTTCGAGACAGCGTGGCGAGGTTTATTGCCGATAAGTATAGCTTTGCGCAGCGTCAAGAGATCGTCGCAACCGATCTAAGCTTCCTGCCGGAACATTGGGCCTGTTTTGCAGAACTAGGGTGGTTAGCGGCGCCATTCCCGGAAGAGTATGGCGGCTTAGGCGGCTCACCCGTAGAGGTGATGTTGCTCATGGAACAATTCGGCCGCGGCTTGATGGTATCCCCCTATTTAAGCAGCGTAGTACTTGGAGGGTATCTAGTGTTGCTGGGTGGAACGGAAGCGCAGAAGCAAGACATTTTACCCAAGCTCGGAGCAGGTGAGCTCAAACTCGCTTTTGCATTTGCCGAGCCGGGCTCGCGCTTTGACTTGCACGATGTTGCAACTATAGCGAGTCCCGACGGCGACGGGTATTTGCTAAATGGCCGCAAGAGTGTGGTGTTTTATGCAGAAACTGCCGACGAAATTATCATCTCGTGCCGAACGAACGGACCACAACGCGATCATGATGGTATCTCTTTGGTCGTCATCGACAGCGACGCGGCGGGAATAGGCAATCAACACTTTCAGACCCAGGACGGAGGCCGTGCGTCAGAACTCATCTTGAAAGATGTGCGTGTAGAGTCCGACCAAATAATAGGTGCCCCCGACCATGCACTATCGCTGATCGAGCAAGTGATCGATCACGGCATTGGCGCAGTGTGCGCCGAAGCTACGGGTGCAATGTGGTCGATCTACGAACAGACACTTGCCTACCTAAAGACCAGGGAGCAATTTGGTCAGACCTTGGGTACTTTCCAATCGCTGCAGCACAGAATGGTGGATGTCTACATGAAGTGTGAGTTGGCGCAATCTATGTCTTATGAGGCCACTTTGAATCTCGAAGATGCTAATCCTGTCGAGCGGCGCCGCGCTGCCTCTAGCGCCAAGTACAAGATCGCCAAGTACGGTCGGGACGTTGGGCAGGAAGGCGTCCAACTACACGGCGGCATTGGTATGACCATGGACATCCCAGTGGGCCATTATTTCAAACGACTTACTATGATCAACGCAACATTTGGCGACGCCGCCCATCATCTTCGTCGATACCATCAGCGGCTAGTTGACTGACAACACGGTCGCAACGAACTGTCGGCCCAATCCATCAGGTCTAGCAGCCGTCGAGCTTCGACTGACTAACGATCGTATTTCGCATTTAAGAAAATTGTCACATCCCGAGGCGTTATACTGGTGTTGGAAACAGTGGTGGCGATTGTCCATCTTTGTGGTAGTTAATCCTAACGAGAGCCCCACGGTTGGCACATTCATCTTAAGACGCGGGTGCACAGATCCCATTGAATGACGCCTTCCTGGGCGGCCGTTTTTTCACGGGGCGATAGTGACGTTTTGCATTGCTTGGTAGGTTCAATATTGAGGATAAGAGGGACGTCTTCTGAGGCTCTTTCGGCGATCACCTCGGCTTCAGGCAAGTGAGGGAGCCTTTGAGGAAATAGTCGTTAATTTGAAAGCCGGTATTATAAAGATGAGGATTTTGTGATGGCCAATCCTGAACAGCACGTTCAACCGGAAAAGGCACCCTGGATGGAACAAACATTGGCAAAACAGCTTTCCCGGGAGCGCGATTTTAAGGTACAAGCACCCACCGTTGCATTCCAGTATGCCATTTTGTGCGGCCACCGCATGGGCAGCAATCTTTTAAGCGAGGCACTGTATGGGACCGGTATGGCAGGTGACCCTATGGAGTTTTTCAACCTGCGTCTCCTAAAAAGGCTCTATGAACAGCGGGATGTAAAAAGCATTCCTTTTCCCCTGTATATCCAGGAAATGAAAGCGCGCCGCACTTCACCCAACGGAGTGTTTGGGTTCAACATCAAGGTGGATCAGTTTGTAAATTATTTCGAGCATAACCACATGGCGGGCCTAAAATTTATCAAGGATTGCGATTATGTAATTTTCCTCTACCGTAAGGACAAAATTAAACAAGCCATATCTGTATATATCGGGCAACAGCGCGATACATTCCGCATTCCCGCCGATGCCGACTACAGCAAGATAGAGGAAATCGTCAGTACGGTGCCGTTTAACCCGACAGTGATTTCAAACATACTGCATAATCTGATCAAGCAGGAGCAAGCATGGGTCCGTTTACTGCACACGAATAATATTCCTCACGAGAAGCTAATCTATGAAGACTTCATCAAGGATTACGAAGATACCATTGACCGAATTCTGCACAGAATCGGGGTGCCACCCGCGGATCGAAAAATCCCGCCAATGCCAACCATGAAAGTCAGCACCTTTAGGAATGAAGAGTTCAAAGAGCAGTTCATGGCTTTGCTGACAGGGGAAAAGAGCATGGCGGATTTATTGCCGGCAGATATTCCGGAATGACAACACGAGCCTGCTGCGTTCTCCTAATTGCGGCATGTTCGAGCTGGCGGCCTCTGACATCCGATTTTATTCCAAGGTGATTTCTTAACTTTTTCATGACTAAGTAGATACATAAAATACTCCTTCATCATTGAATGAAGTACCATTGTGTATCTTGAACTTACGGTCGCTTACCGACCAAGACAATCGCGGAAGGACTTCCGCAGCACGAGGAATGGCCACCGAAATGGGCCCGAACCATTAACTGCAACGAGGGCCCACCGGTGCTACCGAACTTAACTGCCAACGAAGCCCGCGTCATCGGTTGCCTGATGGAGAAATCCGTCGTCACGCCGGATCAGTATCCACTGACGCCTAATGCTCTGACCAATGCCTGCAATCAGAAGTCTGGGCGTAACCCCGTAATGTCCCTGGAACAGGGCATGGTGCAGCGTACCGCCCGCGACTTGGGAGCTAGACATCTCGTGCACGTGAAGGAGAATTTCAAGAGTGGCGTAGAGAAATACAAACAGCGTTTCTGCAACACGACCTTCAGCGATTATCAATTTGACCCGCCTCAGTTCGCCATCGTCTGCTTGCTTTTGTTGCGCGGTCCTCAGACGCCCGGGGAGCTAAGGGCGCACAGTGGGCGCCTGCATGCGTTCGCCGATAACGCTGCTGTCGTGGACGCGCTCGCCGGTCTGATCGAACGCGAGGGCGATCCGCTGGCGGTGAAACTACCGCGCACGCCTGGGCGCAAGGATGCAGAGTACATGCACCTGTTCACCGGTCCCATTGACGTTGAAGCACACGCTATCCAAGCACGGGCCACGAAGGCCGCCGGGACTTCAGGGCACGTCAATGTGTCTGAGTTGGCACTGAGGGTCAGTAAGCTTGAAGCGGAAGTCGCCGAACTCAAGGAACAACTAAAGACGTCACTATGATTCTACCCAAGTGAATACGACTATCCGGCGTGAGGATGTAAGTACTGAAATTGATCACAGTGATTAATGGTCGCTTGCCGACCCAAGCGGTCGTTAGATGCTCGCCGGCGGATTTTCCGATTTAGCCGACTCGGCGGAGCAACGCGAGTTCATTCTTAGCCGCTAACCTGATAGTCCTGCCTTGCGCAGACCCTCGCGTAGATGCTCTGAATCTTCTTCGTGCTTGAACGGCCATCGTTGGATAAGGAATTCGAGCCAGTTGTACGACTCCACAGGCACAGCAAGCTCTGCCTCTTTGGCCGAAACACACTCCTGTGCTGCTTGCTTCGCTTCTGCTTCTTGGCCTGCTTGCGCGTAACTGGCCGCTATCCATGCATGGATTAGCGCAATCGGATTGCGCACACTCTTGAATGCGGAAATCGCCTCATCGTAACGGCGAGCTGCGTAATAGGCCTGGCCCAAATACCAACCGAATTTACCGAAAGGATCTATGTGGGACGCTTCATTTACCCGTTGGATCCCTCGCTCAGGCTCGCCCACGAGCATGTCGTACCTAGCCATGTGAGCCAAAGTCCGTGTGTTAATAGGATTAAGGCGCAGGGCGCTGTCGAGATGGGCATGGGCCTGATCGAATTCGCGGCGGAATAGGTGAGCCACTCCCAATACCGTAAGTGTACGGCTATCGGTCTCGTCAAGAGCCACGGACTTCTCCGCATTCTCCCAGAACCCTGCAAAGCTTCGGTCCGGTGCGTCGCTCCATCCCGCGTGCCATCCCTGGAAATGCGTCTCCGCGAGGCCTGCGTAGGCCGCAGCATAGTTGGGATCTAAGGTGATAGCCTTCTCGAACATCACCTGCGCCATGGGATAGTCCGCTGGCGTCCACCTGAAGAAATGCTCACGACCCCTTAACAGACAATCATAGGCCTCCAGATTTGACGTAGGCTTGTTCTTAGCACGATCTCGGCGAACTTGCTCCACTCTTCCGATTAAGGTCGCGGTAACAGTCCGGACAACTTCATCTTGCACAACGAATATGTCCTCTATTTCTCTGTCATATCGGTCCGCCCAGATGTGGTTGCTGGTGGCCACGTCTACCAACTGGGCGGTGATGCGTACTCGATTACCTGCTTTCCGGACGCTGCCCTCCACGACGTACTGCACGCCGAGCTTTGATCCAACTTCGCTAATGGCTACTGACTTTCCTTTGAAAGTGAACGAAGAGTTGCGAGCGATGACTGATAGATCGCGGAAACGAGAAAGCTCAGTGATGATGTCTTCAGTGATACCGTCGCTGAAATACTCCTGTTCCGGGTCACCGCTTATGTTGGTGAATGGCAGTACGGCAATTGAAGGCTTGTTAGGTAGCACCAATGCTGGCTCCGCTCGTGCGGAAACGCTCGGCACTACACCTAAGCCCACCGCCACCCGATAGGCACGAACGGGCTCAGCGATATTCTTAACCTGTTGTTCGCCCAGAAACTCGTAAGCCAGAGCGAGTTTCTTGCCGATGGCCGAGCGAATCAATTCAGAAATGCAAATACCTCCTGGTTGCGCCAAGCCCTCAAGCCGTGCGGCCACATTCACCCCGTCCCCGTAGATATCCCCCCGATCCTCAATCACATCGCCGAGATTGACGCCGATGCGAAACTGGACCTTGCGCTCGTCAGGCACATCGGCGTTGCGGGTCTTGAGGTCGTTCTGGACCTCGACGGCACAAGATAGGGCATCCACTGCCGCCTCGAACATCGCAAGCACGGCATCGCCCGCGTAGTGCATGACGCGACCGCGGTGCTGCTCAATCGTAGCTGCGATGAGGTCGAGAAACTCAGTCACGTGACGGTGGGTGGCATCCTCGCCCGCACCAGTCAGGCGAGAGTAACCGGCAACGTCCGCGTACAGCATGGCGGCGAGCTTACGGGGCAGACGATCTTCCATATGAGGGTGCCTTCCTTCGAGTCGGGGCATTCAGGGAGATAGTATCGCGGGAGCCGAAGGCTGGCGAGCAAACGGCAGCAATGAGCGGATCAGCGGACGCTCAAAACTCGATTTTCATTTATCCGGAATGTCTCTTCATTGCAATCACTCCACCTAGACTCTCTAAGGTAAAGTGTGCGTCCATCAGTTGAATCCACCACGAAAGTTGCCGTTGGCCTGGTTTTCAAGGAGTCGGAGCACTGATCGGCGGCTGTCGATTAGACTGCTCAGTTGATTCCTACCGCCCCCTAACCAACGAAGAACCGGTTATCATGCTGCAGGCGGTCATTCGGTCCCCTGTCGCATGGGTTCCGAACAGGGCTTCAGAATCCGTGTCGGGCGATGATCGCTTTGAGTGTGCCATCTGCCTCGATCTCCTTGAGCCCTCGATTGAAGTCTGCCAATTTCGTCGCGAAGTCCTCTGTCTTCTTTGAAATTGCCAGATGATTAGTTTCGACGTGCAAGGTGGGCGGCAGCCATTCCAACTCGAGAACCGCATCGGGGATCTTTGTATCGATCACGTATTTCGCGACGATCTTATCCGTCAACGCTAAATCAATGCGACCTTTGCGCAGTTTGCGGAGGTTTTCCTCATCGTCCTTCGCAAGCGATGTCTTTAGTGACGCCTCGTCAAATCCCGGTGGGGTCACATAGCCTCTGCCCACACCGACCGTATCCATCGAGGGCCAGACCGTGTAGGCTGTTTACTACGGTTCACCGATGCCTGTTCATGGCGTTTCTAACGGTGACCTATGGGTGTTTAGATGCAACAACAGCCGGAAACCTTTGAGCAAGCGATAGCTAAGCTGAACGTCATAGTCACGGAGGCGTTCAATCGGGGAGATGTGAAAACCTGTGCCGAGTCCTATACGGAGGACGCCACTCTGTTACTCGCAGATCGTCCACCGATCAAAGGACGAGACGCGATCGAATCATTTCTTCGGGAATACGCGATGTCCGGCGCGAAGCTCGGGCCCGTCGACTCTCTCGAAGTCAGATCGAGCGGAGAAATGGGATGTTGTGTCAGCAAGTACGAATTC
>JAOTYS010000239.1 GCA_029861795.1 Gammaproteobacteria bacterium
GCTGCTCGTCAACTTTTGGAGAAATTCCCAGACAACATTAGTCCGTTGATCGAACGCTGGGTCGGCCATGGAGAGAACTATGGTGATGTCTGAGAGCAGACTGATCGGTCGCCTGACGCAATATGGCCTGCTCATACGCCTAGATAAGCCCATCGGTAGCCTGCTGCTGTTGTGGCCTACCCTATGGGCGCTGTGGATTGCGGGCCAAGGCCGCCCTGACGCGCTCAACGTCGCTGTTTTCTTGGCTGGTGTGTTTGTGATGCGCTCGGCGGGTTGCGTGATCAATGACTACGCTGATCGGGACCTTGATCCTCATGTAGAGCGCACCCGGGGGCGTCCGCTGGCGGCTGGTCTAATCGGTCCCGTCGAAGCGTTGGTGGTATTTGCCGTTCTCTGTCTGTGCGGCCTAGCCTTGGTATTGCTGTTGAACCGGCTCACTGTCATGCTGGCATTTATTGGCGTGGCATTGACCGCGGTATACCCATTCGTAAAACGCTACAGTCATCTGCCACAATTTTTCCTCGGCGTAGCATTTTCCTGGGGCATTCCCATGGCCTATGCCGCTCAAACTGGCCATGTGCCGGGCCTCGCTTGGGTTCTGGTCCTGGCAAACCTCTGCTGGGCAGTGGCGTATGACACCATGTACGCCATGGCAGATCGAGAGGACGATCTGAAAGTAGGAGTGAAGTCCACCGCGATCCTATTTGGGCGATACGATCGCTTTTCGGTCGGAGTATTTCAGGCGGTGACGCTCGCCATCCTTGCAGTCATTGCACGGTCCTTGAACTTGAATGCGTACTATTATGTCGGATGGGTGTTAGCGCTCGGGCTGGCGTTGTACCAGCAATATTTGATCCGTGATCGCGGGCGTTCGGAGAGCTTCAAAGCCTTTCTAAACAACGCGTGGTTCGGTGGCGCGATCTTCACAGGTCTAGTGTTGGCGTATCTCGATTGAGCATTGCCGAGATCCAGTGGTGTCCGCATTGATTTGCTAGATCAAGTCTGACCGGCATCCGGGGGCCCCAAGTCGGTCTTTCTAATACTAACCGGTAGCTAACGGACTAGATCGGGTTGGAGGTTATGGTTAAACTGCATTGATCATATAGGCATGATCGGGTGGGTTAGGTAAAGAGGGTCAAGCAACGGCTGACGTTGGCAAGAGAGGAGAGAGTAATGCGTTCGATTTTAGTAGTGAACCCGAAAGGGGGCTGTGGAAAAAGCACGGTAGCAACTAACCTAGCTAGTTACTATGCGGTTTGGGGCGTCCCCACAACGCTGGTCGACTATGATTCCCAGCACTCCAGCTTGGAATGGTTGCAGGCGCGTCCGGAGACTTACGAACCGATCAGCGGCGTCGATGCGACAAATGGGCATGCTGGATATCCATCAGGTACAGAGCGTGCGTTGATGGACGCACCAGCACATATCGACAATAAGGAGGTCAACAGGTTGATCAATAAGGCTGACGTCGTGTTAATACCGGTGCTACCTTCTGCCATGGATATTCGTGCGGCTGCGCACTTTATCGGTGACTTGCTGGTTCAGGGCAAGATTCGGGAGCAACGCAAGCGTGTCGGGGTCATTGCCAACAGGGTGCGAGAAAACACAATCGTTTATGGTCAGCTGACCCAATTCCTAAAGGGTGTGAAGATCCCGTTTGTAACAAGCCTGCGTGATACGCAGAACTACATCCGGGCGGCCGAGCGCGGCGTCGGTATCTTCGAGTTTGCCCCCTATATGGTGCAGCAGGATCTGGAGCAGTGGCGCCCGTTGATCAACTGGGTGGAGGGCAAACGCTAAAGGCTGTGGGGGTTCGAGACTTGCTCTGAGGACTAAATGGTGTCCGCAATCCAAGATTCTGTGGTGTAGCGTTCAACCCTGATGGAGTCGGACCAGTAGTGTGCTGGGAGTCCGGCTTTCTTTTTGAGCTGGACCAGAAAGTCGCGAGGATCCCGCAGGCTTTCCCAGACCGCCGGCAGAAAGGTTCCGCGGTGGCGGTTTTCGGTGAGGATCAGCCCGTCAACACGGGGGCGGATTTGTTGCAATAGCTCCTCCTCAGAGGTAAAGCTCATTTGGACAGCATGGGAAAGCACTGAGATTGCCAACTCTAGTTTTGTAAACTCAATAACATTGAGCGGTGGGAAGCGGGGATCTTTGAAGGCCGCGCCATAAGCGTTTTTCGCGACATCTTGCACCAGCGGCCGTTGCGGATCTATGGTGCCGACACAGCCTCTGAGTTCGCCTTTGCGCTTTAGGGTAATGAACGAGCCACGCAGTTGCTGTAGTGGGGTATCCAGCTCGTCTAGCACCACGTCGATTTCCACGCCTTCACTTAGGCCGTGCTGAATTGAGTCCCAGGCCAGCGCATTCAGCACTAGACGGTGTTGATGGGAAAACTCGGATGCCGGTACTTCAGGAGAAGAGATAGGATCCATAGCCCACCACACGATCGCGAGGTCCAGCGGTGTCGCCTGAATTGCGAAGATCTATGGTTGTTACGGTCATTCCGCGAGAGCGCGCCTCGCGCAGTAAACCACATACCGGTATACGGCCGCACGCTTGCTCGTGGGTAATCGCCTCGGGTGCTAGTGCCTGAATCGCTTCCGTGGTCCTGAGGTCGATCTCGACAGCAGTAACGTAGGGATGATAATGGCTTAGGTCCGAACTGATCACGATCAGCGTCTCCGGCCCTCCCCAAAGGCGCTGTAGGATGGCATCCACCTGCTGGGGTGATGCGTCCCCGACCAGCAGTGGCACCAGCGCAAACTCATTAATAGTCTCTTGCAGAAACGGGATGTGTACTTCGAGACTGTGTTCCTGCGCATGGGCGTTATCCATTACTTGCACGAACGGAAAGTCCGCCGTCAGTGCCTGGATCGTTTCCACGTCTACCGGGGAGTCGCCAAGTGGTGTTCGAAACGCTCCAGCCGATACCGTAGCAAAGCCGCGGACATGGACTCTGTGTGCCGGTCCCAATAACACTACTCTGTTAACTTGATTGCGAAGCTTGCTAACTGCGGCATAAGCTGAACCTGCCACCGGGCCGGAGTAGATATAGCCCGCGTGAGGGGCGATGACCGCTTTTGGCGCAGGATTGTCTTTCGCCGCAACCTGTAGAAATTGAGAAATCTGCTGGCGCAGCAAATCTGGATCGTCCGGATAAAACAGACCGGCTACAGCGGGTTGGCGAACAGTTGACATCAGCGCACCATGAACTTTGAGCGAAGACTATTCGATTATACACGTTGTACAGGCGTTGATTTCTTAACGTGGTCGCTTGACATCGTATTACCATTGGGTTCAACGTTATCTATGCTAGATTATTGGTGGTACTGCACTCCCGGTTTCGGGCAATGAATGCAACAGTTCCCACTCGTTATTGGCATAACTTGGACGATGGCCGCATCCAATGTGATGTTTGTCCGCGTGCGTGCAGATTGCGCGAGGGGCAACGTGGCCTATGTTTTGTGCGTGCCCGGGAGAATGACCAGATTGTGCTTACCACCTACGGCCGGTCCAGCGGCTTCTGTATAGACCCGATTGAGAAGAAACCTCTCAACCAATTCTTACCCGGGACTAGTGTGCTCTCATTTGGAACTGCGGGCTGCAATCTAGCCTGCAAGTTCTGCCAAAACTGGGATATCAGTAAATCTCGGGAGATCGATGTCTTGGCTGACAGTGCTTCGCCCGAGCGCATAGCACAGACGGCAAACAAGCTCGGATGCCACAGCGTGGCGTTTACCTATAATGATCCCGTTATCTTCCATGAATATGCGGTTGACATCGCTTTGGCATGTCACGACGTTGGCATCAAGTCGGTGGCGGTGACCGCGGGTTATGTATGTCCTGCGCCGAGGGTTGAGTTTTATCAACACATGGACGCGGCCAATATCGATTTGAAGGCCTTCACCGAACGGTTCTATAAGAAGATCTGCGGTGGAGAACTCGCGCCCGTGTTAGAGACCCTGCAGTACCTCAAGCATGAAACTAATGTTTGGTTTGAGATCACCAATTTGTTGATCCCGGATGAAAACGACTCAGACACTGAGCTACAACAGATGACCCAATGGGTGGTGGAGAACTTGGGTCCGGATGTTCCGATGCATTTCACTGCATTCCATCCTGACTGGAAGATGCTGGATAAGACCAACACCCCCGGTAAAACCCTGTCCCGTGCCCGACGCATCGCGATCGACAACGGTATTCGCTACGCCTACACCGGCAACGTGCACGATGAGAACGGAGGTACCACTTATTGTCATCACTGTGGCAACCCGCTGATCGGGCGCGATTGGTACGAGTTGACCGCATGGGGGCTTGATGACGGTGGACATTGCAATCGCTGCGGCACAGCATGCGCCGGAGTGTTTCAAGGTCCGCCAGGCCAGTGGGGTAGAAGGCGGATGCCAGTGCGCCTCGCCGCTGCGTCAGTGTAATCCCCACCATTTGGTTCATTGGTTGTTCACTTGTAGGAGCGCTTTCTAGGCGCGCCCAATCGCACCCCTTAAATTCCCCCGCAAGGGACAGCATTTGCTGCAATGGCCTCTTAGGAGCAGTTTCCAGGTGCGGCATCCTGCCGGCAACCTGGTGTCAGATCTGTCTTGGGTCGTACCTGGAAGGTCCTCCTACGAGTGGGGGATCCGCAGGAGCAGCATGCTACTGCTGCGGTGTTGTCATTGTCGATCTTGGGTGACAGTTAAGGCTAACTAACCTTGGCGTAGGCCTAAAGGAGTGTTTAGAAGGAACGCTATCGTTTTAGGTTTGCCTTCAGGGCGAACCCTAAGGTGGCCATACCTGTGGAGCTCCTCGTAACGAAGGATTTTCGAGTCGGTAGGAGCGGCATCCTGCCGGCAACCTGGTGTCAGATCTGTGTTGGGTCGCACCTGGAAGGTCCTCCTACGAGTGGGGGGATCCGTAGGAGCGGCATCCTGCCGCGACCTATGGTGGGAGCCATAAGGGTTGCTATGTATCTTGTAGGAGCGGCATCTTGCCGCGACAAAACATCTGAAGCTCCTGTGGCCTCAAGGCTCTACTGGTGTCGTGTCTTCTTGGTTAGCACCTTCACACAACTTGAAGCGCTGGCGGAGATAGCTTGGACAAGCATTGCGATGGCGCGCGGTCGGGGGAAGCCGCGTCGCCACGCCAGCACTACCTTGCGACTCCGCACCGGCTCGGGAAAACGACGAATGGTGATAAGCCGTTCAGAGTACTTGTCGGCGCCTGCCGCGGTGCACGGTAACACACTTACACCAATGCCCGATGCCACCATATGACGAATGGTCTCCAACGAGCTCCCTTCGATAACCCGTTGGGTTCGGTCGGTCGAGATTGAGCTCCACCACGGACAGGCCAACATGACTTGTTCACGTAAGCAATGACCCGGACCGAGAACTAACAAGGTTTCATCTCGTAATAGGTCAACGGTCAGTGCCTTCTTATGGGCCAATGGGTGTGCCGTGGGAAAGACCAGCACGAATGGCTCCTGGTAGAGCGGATCGATCATCACACCCGATTGGTCAAACGGCAACGCCACAATAATGGCATCGAGCTCGCCATGCTCAAGACGCTCAGCCAACACATTGGTGTAGTTTTCCTCGACGACCAGGGGCACGTCCGGAGCCATTTCGATAACGTTGGGAATCAAGTCAGGCAATAAATAAGGCCCTATCGTGTGAATCGCCCCGAGTCGAAGTGGGCCCACAAGTTCATCCGTGCCGGCCTTCGCAATATCCTTGATGGTTGCGGCTTGTTCCAGGGTCTTGCGTGCCTGCTCAATGATGCGCTCACCAACTGCAGTGATCGTTACGTTGCGCACACCGCGTTCAAAGATCTTTACGCCTAGTTCATCTTCGAGCTTTTTGATAGCCACACTCAGCGTGGGCTGACTTACAAAGCACTTTTCTGCGGATCGACCGAAATGGCGCTCCTGGGCGGTGGTGACGATGTAGCGCAGTTCCGTGAGAGTCATGGTCGCATGAAATCATAGTTTTTTACTATTGTAACGATCATAACAATCAATTAGATCTATGATCAAGTTTCGACCATAGTACGCGCATGGTTAATACTGAACGAGGTGTAAAAATGTTACAAAGTAGAGAAGGGCAACCCGTTCCCACGGTTACTTTTAGGACGCGCGAAAATGGACAATGGTTGGACGTGACCACCGATGAGTTGTTTAAAGAGAAGACAGTGGTGGTGTTTGCCCTCCCTGGTGCCTTTACGCCTACTTGTTCATCCTCTCACCTGCCTCGCTACAATGAATTAGCGGAGGTTTTTAAGCAGAATGGTGTCGATGACATCATTTGTATATCAGTCAATGATGCGTTTGTGATGGAAGAGTGGAAAAGGCAGCAGCAAGCTACCAAAGTGAGACTTATTCCCGATGGCAACGGAACCTTTACCGAGGCGTTGGGTATGTTGGTAGACAAGGGGAAATTAGGATTCGGCAAACGCTCATGGCGTTATTCAATGCTGGTGAAAGACACCGTCATCAAAAAGATGTTTATTGAACCCGAAGTAGAGGGCGATCCATTTCAAGTTTCCGATGCGGATACCATGTTGAATTACCTTAACCCCAATGCCCGCGAACCAGAGTTCGCCACTATATTCACGCGACAGGGATGTCCCTATTGTGCGCAAGCAAAGAGCTTGCTAACAGAGCATGGTGTGCAGTTCGAACAGCTTGAATTACAGAATATGATTTCTCCGAGATCATTACGTGCGCTAACCGGATCAACGTCGGTACCCCAAATTTTCATTCACGGAGAGCACATAGGTGGTGCTGATGAGCTGGAGCGTTATCTCAGTAACGATGGCAATTCACAACGGGCGACAGCCGGGTAACAGGATGCGGACTGGCGGACACAGTGTCCTCCTAGCGGCGGCATTTGGCGCTGTTTTTCGCTGGCGACTGATAATACTTAGGATCTAGTCTGTCGCGCCTGGAAGGCGCTCCTACGAGCGGAGAAAACCCGTAGGAGCGGCATCCTGGTGCGACCTATTGTTTTGGAGTTGTCGTGCCAAGGTTGTGTTCAATTAATGCTGGTTGCGCCTGGAGGCGTTCCCGCGGTATGAGGCGAATACCACTAATTTCGTAGGAGCGGCATCCTGGCGCGACCTATCGTTTTGGAGTTGTCGTGCCAAGGTTGTGTTCAATCAATGCTGGTTGCGCCTGGAGCCGATCCCGCGGTATGAGGCGAATACCACTAATTTCGGAAGAGC